>CASECL010000248.1 GCA_949286445.1 uncultured bacterium
CAAAAATAAAAATACTTTTCTATTCATCAATCGTCTCCCTTATTTTTTGCTTATTTAAGTTTACCGAACTGCAGATTATCCGGGAAAATGCGCGGTCTTTCACAGCGGCTGGAAACCTTTACCATTTCTCCCCGTTCCGCCGACTCGACGATTGAACACATCACGTCAAGCACATGAAACGCCAGTTTTCCGGAACATCGGGGCAATGAACCATCTTCAATAGACTGCGCCATATCCGCCAGACCGATGCTGCGCATATTGTCATTGTACGGGAAAACATTTTTTACCTTCACCCAATCCGCCATCCAGGGCTGGAAGATTTTCACCTCTCCGCCGAAACAGTTGGGATCCGGCACCTGAAGACTGCCTTCAGTGCCATGAAGTTCAATCCAGCCGTTGGTATGTTTGTAAACGTCAAAACTGGTAATCAGGGTAACAATCGCCCCGCATTCAAATTCAACCAGTGCGGCAATATGGGTATCCACCTCCACCGGCAGCACCCGTCCGTAAGCCGCCGGCGAAGTTGCCATACGTTCAGCGGCTTTGCGCGAACCCATTGCGCCAACCCGTTTAACCGGGCCAAGCATATTGACCAGAGCAGTTAGATAATACGGCCCCATATCAAACAGCGGACCGCCTCCTTTGAGATAGTAAAACCCGGGATTGGGATGCCAGCTTTCGTGCCCGGGGCACATCATAAACGCAGTACCTGCCACCACCCGGCCGATTCTGCCTTCATCAATCAATTTACGGCAGGTCTGGTGCGCTCCGCCGAGAAAAGTATCCGGAGCCCCGCCGGTTTGAAGATTAAGCGACTCTGCCAATTCCAGTACCCGGCGGCCGGATTCACGGTCAAGCCCGAAAGGTTTTTCGGTATAAGCGTGTTTACCTGACTTGAGAATTTTTTCATTGATCTGGGTATGGGATTGCGGCGTGGTCAGATTAAGCACAATGGAAATATCTTTATCCGCCAGCAATTCATCCACCGTTACCGCCTCAAAATTCCATTTTTCAGCTTTTTCCCCGGCCGCTTCCATGCGGAGATCGGCAACTTTGGTCAATTTGATATTGGGAAAACTCGAAGAAGCCTTGAAATAGGCATCGCTGATATTCCCGCATCCGATCACTCCGACAGACACAGCATTGCTCATAGTCATTTTCTCCTTGAATACTTCAGCAAACATTTGCGAAATTTGTTTTTTCTGATATATTATATATTGTAATATCCGCTTTAACAATGGAGTAATTAACAAAAAATATGGATTTTCTGACAAAACATACTGCTGCATTCCCCCGTCGGCTGAAAGCGGCGGCCAAAGTGGGCAGTATCGGCTTCGTACCGGGAAAAAATGATATTGTCACCAGGACATTTTCCACCTACAATTTTTCCTTTATTTTTTCCGGTACCGGCTTTTATCACCGTGACGGGGTACGTTATGAAATCAAAGCTCCATGCGTTATCACCCAGTGCCCGGGAATACCGATGTATTACGGTCCCTACCGGAGCTGGGATGAAATTTTCATTATCTATGAACCGGATGAATTAACTGAGCTTGAACACGCTAAAATCTGGAATGACAAACGATTTTTATGGCATATTTTCCAACTCGAAGCACTGGAGAAAATCGCCGCCGAACTGGCTGGACAAACCCGGAAACTTCAGCCGGGCATGGCGGCGGATATGGTTGATATACTCGCTTTTGCCATGCTTTCGGAAAGTTTGCTTGACCTGAATCCGGAATCCGGAGACAGCCGGGAAAATGCCATCCGTGAACTGGCCAGAAAAATGGCGGTTCATCCGGAATTGGACTATAATTTTGAACAGTGCGCGGCAGAGCTCAATATCTCCTGTTCCGGTTTCCGCAGCCACTTCCGGGAGTACCTTAAGTGTCCTCCCGGAGAATACCTTTTGCGCTGCCGTATTGATGCCGCCAGAAGAATGCTGTCGGAAAGCACTGTACCCATAGGAGAAATAGCCTGCCGCTGCGGCTTCAATGATCAGATGTATTTTTCCCGCCGCTTCCGGCTCACTACCGGATTAACACCGTCGCAATACCGGAAAATCCACCGTTACAGCTGATCCGGACGGAGTAAAGTCTTGAAAAAAACGGCTTCAAGCGGTAAATTAATAAAATGAAAGCTCAAGATCTTTACCCATTTAAAATAAATTCCTACTGCCGGAAACTGGCGGAAAAGTCAGCCCCCGTCCGGGCAATGTACTATCCGGACGAACGGGAACTGGATTTTTTTCCCGGCACTCATTCCGACGGTCTGGCAGAAAAAAGTCAGAGCCCGCTTCCACGCCTGATCCGGCGTTACCGGGATCGGGCGGTGATACTTACCACGGGAGACTGTTTTGTTCACTGCAGGTTCTGTTTCCGCAAAAGGCTTTGGAAAACAAACAGTTCAGATGCCATATCAGCTCCACTGTCTGATGATGAATTAAAGGATATTGCCGGCTTTCTCGCCGCCAATCCGGAAATAGATGATATTCTTTTAAGCGGCGGTGATGTGCTGACTCTGCCGGACGATAAAATTATCCGCATTATTCAATCATTGCAGAATACCGGAACAGTGAAAATAATCCGGATATGTTCCCGGGCTCCGGCGGTGGCTCCGGAGAGAATAACTCCGGTTCTGGCAGAAAAACTCGCCGGTTTTGAGGGATTATGGGTTGTCACCCATTTTGATCACCCGGATGAACTTACCACTGAAGCCCGCCGGGCATGCCGCACGCTGATCAGAAACGGTATTCCGGTGCTGGATCAGACAGTGCTGCTCAAAGGAATAAATGATGATGTGGAAACGCTTCGTAAACTCTTCAAAACGCTGACCGGCTGGGGAGTGAAAGTTCATTACCTCTTTCAGCTGGATCCGGTGGAAGGGGTGTCTCACTTTGCCGTTCCGGTGGAAAAAGGTCTGGATATCATGGATGAATTCCGTGCCACATTATCTTCGCTGGCCATTCCATTTTACACCATAGACCTGCCGGAAGGAGGCGGCAAAATCAATCTCTCCCGCAATACCTGGTCTCCAGACGGAAAATATTTTTCCCCTATACTGAAAAAAATTATCCGCCATCCATTCGGCGGCAAACTGCCGTACTCAGAAACGGATGACGGATCAAAGCAGTCTTGAAAGATAAATCAGACCACAGTATTGGCGTCAGGAAAATCAAAGTTGTATTCAAAAAGATCGCCGATCTTCTTCAATGCCTCGTCTTCATTCTCTCCTGCAACATGCAATGTACAGCTCCGGCCGCACGCCAGACCGAGACTGATGAGATTGAGTATGCTGTCAAGCTCCACTTCCTGTCCTTCATCAGTTTTTACCGTAAACTTGCAGCCGGGGAAATCCTGCATTATCGTATTCAGGATCACGCTCGCCGGACGACAATGAATTCCGGCACTGTTTTTAACTGTTACCACGCGCTCTTTCATAATTTTGAATACACCGCCTTTCTTTGCAGAGAAAATATATATCTGTTTTATATCCGTGTCAAGCGGCTGATGAAAAATTTTTCCGCCGTTTTTTTACCAGAGGCAGTGTTAACGCTCCGCCAATCAGCACCATTACTCCGATCAGCCCGAGATTTCCCCATACCGGAAGTCCGCCCCCGGTCAGAGCCCCCATTATCACCGCCCCTCCGGCCATGAAGAGCGCGTTGACAATATTATTTCCGGCAATAACCCGGGCCAGCACTCCACGCCTGGCGGATATCTGCATCAATGACTGTACCGGCACTGCCCACATCCCCCCGCACATTGCCAGCAGAAACAGGTCCGCCGCCGCGCGGTAAAACCGGAAGGTATGAAATATTTCCGCATCACGAAGTATTTCTTCATTCACACTCCCCCCCGCCGCCTGCGCCATCCAGGCAAGATCAAAGGTGAAAAGTGACATGCAGACAATTGCCAGAATTACCAGATAAGACACAGCTATTCTGCCTTTGAACACCACATTTGCCAGCATCGCCCCTGCCCCGACACCCACCGAAAACAATACAAAAAATATGGTGCAGATATTGGCACTCCCCCCGATCACCTGACGGGTGAACAAAGCAGTTACCGTAATGTACAGCGATCCGGCCAGCCAGAAAAAAGAATCGGAAAGTACACAGATACGCACAATTTTATTTTTGTATATTGTTTCATAAAGGATTTTCCAATTCTGCCGGAAAAAGTTCCAATCCAGCCTCAGCCCGGCATCACCGCTCCCGGTGTGCGGTATCAGGCGGCTGGCAAAGTATCCCAGCAAGGCAAAAAATACCAGCACCGCACCGCATCCGATGTCGCCGTGAGGCCTTGCTATGGTAATTCCCCCCGCAGTAAGACCAAGCAGAATAGCCAGATAAGTACCTCCCTCTATCCAGGCATTGCCGCACATAAGTTCATCACGTTTGAGCAATTCTGGCAGCAGAGAATATTTTGCCGGGCTGAAAAAGGTGGACTGCGCCCCCATAAAAAACAGTATGCCCAGCAGAAAATATTCCGACTGCAGGTAAAACCCTGCCGCCGCCAGAAGCATAAGCACTACTTCGGCAAGTTTCACATAAACACAGTAACGGGCCTTGTCATATTTATCCGCCAGCTGTCCGGCAAAAACCGAAAAAATAAAATAAGGCATGATAAACAGTCCGGCAGCCAGATTGGACAGCAGTCCAATCTCCTCCGTTGACCTCGTTCCCTGATACGCCACCATAATCAGCAGCGCATTCTTGAGGAAATTATCATTGAAAGCCCCGAAAAACTGCGTAACAAAAAGCGGAAGAAACCGCCGGGAAAATATTACCGGTGAATTTTTCATGGGAAACTCAGCCTGCATGCAGTGGCAACTCCGGTTCCGTAAACCCACGGCCGGTCAGGCCAGACCAGTTTGTCCGGCAATGCACACTCAAGTTCATCAATACAGTCGATATCGCCGGCAAGATATTCCCGCAGTCTCCGGCGGCACTCCAGCAGTCTGGCACGCAAACCTCCGTTGCGGATTTCCAGAATTTCAAGACCGAACGCTTTGCTGTTTAAAAGGTAATTATCCCGCATTGCCCGGTTGAGCCGGTCAAAACTTTTCAACAGCTCTTTCCAGCGGCTGCCGGTCAGACGGCGCAGTTTGCGCCGGTCCCCGGCACGGTAAGCCTCCGTCAGATCCCGGTGATAACTTATTTTCTGTCCGAGGAAAAGAGCCAGCAATCTTATTCTCTCCAGATTGCCGCCGCGGTTTCCGCCGGAAGCTTTCTCCATCTTTTCCGCAATTTCCCGGTATTTATGCCGGATTTCCCGCTCAAAATGGTCTATCTTTGAAGCATAGTTCTTCTGTACCATCCCCATAAGCGGATCATCCCAGAGCAGCATAGTAGGCAGAATATCCAGCTCTTCACCGGATTTATCCTTCATTTTCACATTGATTTCTGATGCCGCCAGCACTTCAGAATAATCCGCACCGCAGACAGTTTCAAAAATCCGCGCCGTCCGTTTTTCATCCCGGCATCCGAAGGTCAAATCAGCCGCACTGAATAATCCGGCATACATCGAATTCCAGTCGCATAACGCTCCGTCATCACCCCACATGGTAAAGAAAAATTCATTTACTTTCTCCGCCAGGCATGCCTCAATGCACGGCACCACCGTCTTTACCGACTGTTCGTGATCATAAAAGAACCTGCCCCACGTCCAGATGCCGGAAGCCATAACCGGTTCAAATCCCATCTTCCGGTGACTCTGAATCATCCTCCGGTAATCCGCCGCATCACGGTGATAATAATCCCAGTAAACCAATTGCACATTTTCAGGGATTTTCCGGCTTACTTCCGCCGGAACTTCACACTCGCAATAGTAATCCTGTTCCGGATTGCTCATTCTGAAATACATGTCCGACCAGATCATTGGACGCAGTCCAACCTCCGCACAAATCCGGTTTACTTTTTCCAAGTGGTTGTTGAAGAGTTCAAAAGGCGGAGCGTACCCCTTGTAATCCAGATATTTGCCGCGGCCTAAATCATGGGTTTCATCCATCCCCAGATGAATTCTCCGGCTGCGCAACGCATCAGACCAGAACTGCAGCATTTTTTCAATCAGTTCATAAGTTTCCGGAACATCAGTCCGTACCACTCTGACAGTGTCTTTTATGTTATTATAACAAGCCCATTTTATAACGTGTTCCAAA
>CASECL010000249.1 GCA_949286445.1 uncultured bacterium
GGTAAGTCACAGAGAATAGCTGAACTCCACATCATAGCATACCGCATTATTTGTGTCGCAGAAAAGAAAAGTAAACAAAAGAAAAGCTGGTATAAACTATCGTTTTTATCCCACCAGGGGGCGCAGTAAGCTACAGAAAAATTCCTTGGTTCGCACCACAACAATCCGCATTATTTGCTTCACTGCAAAATAAGTTGTGGAAATAGTACGTACAGTCAGAAATTATGTGGATATCCAGGATAAAGTTTTCTGCAAAGATATAAAGTGATTTTTGTCATAATTTCAAAACTGTATGCTTATACCGATGTTGCGTGTCATGTGCCATAAAAAATAATTTCTATTTTCATCGCAGAAGTTGTAAATTTATGAAAAACATATATAGTGTAACAGCAGGATTGTTTTTCTGTCAGAAAACAATTTTTTTCAGCTTGGTTGATGGATAATTTACAGCAGGATATTTTTTATGAAAACAGTATTGATTGCAATTCAGTTCTTTTGTGCCGCGCTGGTCTGTCTGGGGAATGCCGGGGTATTCCGGGGAGGCGGACACGCTCCGGTATTGGAAAAAAGTTCAGATGTCCAGATGGTGGAAGAAGAAATAATCATGATTCCACGGCGGGGCGATTACCCGGTGGATACCTCCTGCCGCAACCTGGATAAAATGGAGTTTCATTGCCGTTTTATTCTGCGAAACCTTTCTGATAAAACGGTTACGCTTCCGGTGGGATTTCCTGTTTCCATCGATGCTGTTTTTTTCCGCGACCCCGGAAAAATCAATCAGAGTCAATTGATCAGCAGTTTCGGTTTTGTGGCCGGAACGAAAGATAAAATTTATCCGGTACGTTTTGTTCCCTGGGATAAGCAACGCAGATTCAGCAATATTTTTCTCTGGGAGATGACTTTTGAACCCGGGGAAACTGTCGAATTATTTGTTAATTACACGGTGGGCGGATATTTGGGGCTGGGGATGACCTCCCGGAGTAAAAAAGGACATGACAGCGATTACCGGCAGCAGTATCTTGCCATGTTCACTATGGGAATAGCTCAAATGCAGACCTATATCACCGAAACAGCTTCCAGCTGGGCAGGCCAGGTGGAAAAGGCGGTATTCCGTTATTATCCTTATGTTTTTGAAGAGTACCTTGCCAGGCGGGGAGCTCACGAGGAAACCATGGATGAACGCATTGCCCGGCTTGAGCAGTTAAAGAAAAAAGGTGCAAGATGGCCGAATTTTTCGCCTGATATGCCGATGGTACGGATTTGGAATCCGGATTTCGGCCAGTGGCGTCAGGTTCAGGAAAATAGAAAAAGTGACTGCTATGTGGAGTTGGTTTTTCAGCCTTTTGATCCGGCGGAAATCAAAAGAATTGACATCGGTTATATTTTTGTTTCCATCCCGGTCAATGCAGAAGAGTTTGAACTGTGTTGCCGGACATTGAAAAAATCAATGGAAAAACAGTTGATCTCCAGGGAAAAATACGAGGATGAAAAAATGGATTTTTATGAAAAATATTGGAAAAACAAAAAATATTACTCCTATTCACCTGCGATACGCAAAAATGTTGCCGATGTAGTGCTGGAGTTTTACGGTATTCCCCGGAACAACCCCGCGATCGCCGATTTTCTGGCTGATCAGGTCTGGTATCCGGTGAAAGAACCCCGTCCGATAGATGAAGATTATAAGAAAATGTTGTTGAAAATTTCCACTGATCCTGCCGCGGCAAAGGAAGTGTCTGGTGCGTAAACCGGATTTTTTCTATTGATAATATATACTTTTTTTAAGGACAGTGCGAGCCGGGATAACCATAATTTCCCGGGCGCGGAGAATGCCGGAAGACGTTATTCTTTTCCGGCAGCGGTAGCGTTTCTATATCCGGACTTAAGCATTTGACTATATGAATGTATATATTCGTGATCAAAAAAGACGAATAAGACCTTGCGCAAGTTGGAAAATCCTCACCCAGGTAAATAATCATTGCTTCAGTACAGGTAAAATCCGGTAATATTATTTTTTGATGTTTGCAAATCACAATAAAATGGTATAGGTTAACGGAAGATAACAGGGAGGGGCAATGAAATTTTCTTTATGCAGACAGAAAAACTGGATTTTTACCCGTTCTACCAGTTGCACTACTTCTCCTGTATTTTGCTGCTTTATATGTGATTTTCCAACCTTTTTCCAGAGAAAAAAGAAAAAATTTCTGAAAAAAAGAAAAAAAGACTTGATAATGGCTAAATATATGTTATATTTATTTACAGGCGAGAGTTAAATAACATGAGGCTGTAAACCATTATGACCGATAATATACATTTGGAATTTATGGAAATCTGCCGTAAAACCGGGTGGAAATGTACTTCACAGCGTTTGGCAGTTTATGATTTTCTGAAAGATAATTTTAATCACCCGGATGTGGATTCGGTATGGCAGGCGGTGCGCCGTACTCTTCCGGCAATCACCCGGGAGAGCGTTTACCGGATTTTGAATGAGTTTGCGGAAAATGGAATTATCAGCCGTCTGGATCATATTGACAATGCCCGCTATGATTACCGTACCGGTCCGCACGGGCATTTCATCTGCGAGAAGTGCGGGAAAATCATGGATTTCAGCTGGCCGGAAGGCGCGGAATTGCCGCCCGGTATGGCAAATGCCAGTGTTAAGCACATGGAGATACGCCTGGTGGGCGTCTGCCGGGATTGCGAAGCGGCGGCGGAGAAAAAATAAATAATTAAAGTAAACCTGATAAAATAAGATCACTGCCGGTCACATGTGGTGAATGGCGGAGGGAAAAACAGCGGGATTGGAAAATACCGTCCCGGAAAAAAGAAAGGAAAATCAAAAATGAGAAGCATCACCAAGTTCACGCTGCAGTATGCGCACCGGTTTTACAAGTTCCAGGGGGAAGCCCAGTATCTTCACGGGCATACCGGGGAACTTACCATCGAAGTAGAAGACACTATCGAACCGGGCGTCAACATGGTTTATCCCTGCAATGAAATTCAGAAAGTTGCCTGGGATGTGCTGAAGAACTTTGACCACGCCCTGATTTTGCGGGAAGATGATCCGATTTTGCCCGCCATCCTCGAGGTTTACGAAAAACAGGGCATCAAAAACGGCGCGCCGACCAATAAGATGAAAGGCGAAGCGTTTAAGACTGAACTTGCCACTGCCTATCCGGATTGCCGGCTGGTGGTCACCAGGGAAACCATGACGGTTGAAGGCATGATCAAGATTGTCTATGACCTCCTGAAAGACAAACTCAAGATTGCCAAACTCACCTTTACCAGCGGAGTGAATGCCGCCACTCAGGAATACACCCCCACCGGCACCATTGATCGCTGCCCGCTCTGCGGTGTGGCTCTGGTCAACGGCGTTTGCCCCAAGTGCGGTTACCGCAAACACTGATGCTGTGATTATAGAATAGTCGATTATGCAAAACCCTATTTTGAGACAGTTTTTAGGAAATGAGAGCGCCGCGTACTGTCGTACGCAAGCTCAAAATTAACGCCAGAACTGCTCGAAAGAGGGAGAACGTAAGGTGATGCACGAACAATAAAATTGCAGGTTTTTGAGGGCAAAGTATATGTTTA
>CASECL010000250.1 GCA_949286445.1 uncultured bacterium
CCTCGATGTGATGCAGACCGAAAATTTCAAGATCCGCGGCGACTTTATTGCCGGTATCGGTGCCGCTCCTGGAGGTGATCAGGCGGGTGATGGCGGTTCTGACGCAACTTCAGGCGGAATTCTCGGTCGCCAGGGCGAAGGTATCAAGAATGAAGATATTTTTGATATTGAAAAACCGGTAGTACGCAGTACCGGTCCGGTGGTTTCCAGTGAAGCACTCAAAGCGTTCTTTGAAGAATGCGGCATTCCTTTCCCGGAAGGTTCCCAGATCAGTTATAATGCCAACAGCAATGTTCTCCGTGTACATAACCGTCCGGAAAATCTCCGCAAAGTCGGCGATCTTCTCCGTATGCTTGGTCAGATTGAGACACCGTTGGTAATGGTGGAGATCAAAGTGGTTGAAATTACGGAAAGCGACTGGCAGGAATTAGGATTTGACTGGGCTTTCAGTGCCTGGCAGATCAGCGGCACCGATCCGAATAACCCCAACCTGATTACGGATTATTCTCAGAATTCAAACTGGATTGCCAGCCAGGGATCTCAGCCGTTGCGCAATGGCAGCGATACTGAAGACGGTACCAGCAGCATTAAGTTCTTGAATGATTTCAAAATTTTCCCGAATTTCGGCAACGGAATTTTCGGCGATACTCAGGTAAATCTTTCACTTTCAATCAATGCAGTAAGCCGCAACAGCCGTTCGGAATTGCTTTCCTCTCCGAAAGTGGTTACCCGCAGCGGAACTACTGCCAAGATCAAGATGACCAAACAGTACTACTTCCCGGAAAGCTGGGATGCTCCGACAGTTAATACCAACGGAGATTATTCTGCGATTACGGAACCGCTGCCGACTTTCAGCGATGATCCGACAGATGTGGGTATCATGTTTGAAGTGACTCCGCAGGTCGGTCCGGATAACTACACCATCTCTCTCAGCTTGAAGCCGGATATTGCGAACTATATCGGCAATACTGACGATGTGGTAATCATTGACCAGGGGTGGTATTACACCAACGGCAGCAAGCAGTCTTGGGAAGGCTATCCGGTCGAGTTCTCGGTCTGGATGCCTAACATTACCCATCGCCGTATGGATGTTCAGGTGAAAGTGTATGATGGAGAGACCATTGTTCTCGGTGGTATGGTGGACAGCAAACATGAGGTCATTGATGACCGCTGGCCGCTGCTCGGAGATATTCCGCTGCTGGGGCGGCTCTTCTCAAGTCAGTCGGATAAAAAGGAGCGGACAAATCTTATCATGTTTGTGACCGCGCGTTTGATAAACAGTGACGGGGTTCCGCTGCGCCGCAGTCTGCCGCGCGGTATTCCGGATTTCAACCGCTAATCAATTCCGGAGGCAAAGAATACCATGTCAAATATGAAATTCAAAACACAGTTGATACTTTCTTTCTGCGCTGCCGGTGCTTTGGCACTGTCAGCGGCGGAGGAGAAAAAAGCGCAAGCCAGCGACAATGTCGAAAAAATGAAACGCACTGATGTTGCGGTTCAGGAAAAGGTAATGGTATCCGAAAATGCGGATGCCGCCGCAGACAAACTGGTCAAGGATGCTAACGCCGCTTTCAGTGATGAAAGATTTGATGAAGCCAGAAATCTCTATCTGGCTGCGGTAGCTGAATACCGCAAGTCACTGAACAGTGTCAGTGATATTGCCAAAGAAAAATATGAAAAGAAAGTAGCGTACTGCCAGCTTCAGATTGCCAGAGCCTACCGTTATATGGCTCTCAATGCACAGGCTAAAGCAGAAAAACTTTTTGAAGCAAAAAGTTATGATGAAGCGGTAGCCATGTTGCGGGAGGCTCAGAAGTACTCTCCCGAAAGCAAAGATGAAATTGAAGCTATGATCGCTCAGTATGAGCAGCGTCGCAAAGAGGTAAAAGTTCTCGAAGATACCCAGGATGAAAAGTTGATTCCGGATCAGGCGAGCAATGAATACCAGATTGCTGTGCTTATGCGTCAGGGTCGTGAATTGGCGAAAAATGGCCAGTATGAAGATGCTATGCGTAAATTTCAGGAAGTGAGCTTGATTGATGCATTTAATACTGATGCTATTCAGAACGTTACCGCGATGGTCACCCGCATGCGTAGAGCTGCGGATATGCGTACCAATACTACCCGTCGCGAACTCATAGCCGATATGGCTTGGGAGTGGGCGGTTCCGGTTTATCCCCAGAAGAGCACCGATGAGGTGAATGCTTTGGATGCGCCGGTGGAAAAGACGGAACGTGAATTTACACCTCTCCAGAAGAAGCTGGTCAGCATACGTATTCCGAAAATTGAGTTTGATGAAATCTCGATACCCATGGTTATCAACTTCCTGCGTTCTGCCAGCAAAGACAATGACCCGGAAGGTGTTGGTGTGAACATCGTTTATTTCCCGCAGTTGCCGGATGCAGAAGGAACAGAGGGGGAGAACGCGACCAGCACCGCAACTCCGGCGGCAGATACTGCTTCCACGGTAAGCGATGACAGCACTGCACCGCTGGTGGTCACTTCATCTGAAAGTGAAAGTACAGTAGATGAAGGCCCGAAAATTTCGGTACTCATCAATAACGCCAGCTTGCTGGATGCCATACGTACCGTTTGCAAGGCGGCGAAACTCCGTTTCCGGGTGGAAGAAAATGCAGTTGAGATTGCTCCGGAAACCGCAGTGCTGGATGAAATGGAAACCCGGCTTTTCCCGGTTGACCCGACTTTGCTGGCCAGCTATAACACCACCGAGGACTTGCAGAAATACTTTGAAGAAAATGGTATTCGCTTCCCCGCCGGGGCCAAGGTGAAGTTCATCAAATCCATCAGCCGTCTGGTGGCGACCAACACGGTGGAAAACCTTGCCGCTATTGAGTCATTTATTGAAACTCTCAGCACCAAGGAGCCTTTGGTTGAAATTCAGGCCAAGTTCATTGAAGTCAATGAAAATGACCTCAAAGAATTGGGATTCAATTACACGATGGCTTACAATCCGGGCAATAATCCGTATTCAATGAATGACAACCCCGGCGGAACTTCAATGCCGGAAGTTACCGGAGAGACTTTCTCTTCGCATCGGGTGTCTTTCAAGCCGAATGATTCATTGAATACTTCTCTGGGCAGTAATAATTTGATTTCTGTCGGAGGATTTGTAAACGGTGTTGACGGTCTCACCTGGAGTGCTGCGATTAATGCGGTAAATCAGGCTGACTCCAGTGATACGCTTTCTTCACCCCGGGTGGTGACACTCCAGAATCAGGAAGTGAACATTGAAATGGTTCTGGAAACCTATTTCGCGGATGACTATACTGACGGTACCAGCACCATCAACAGCGGCAGCAGTGATAACAGCAATAACAGCAATGCTTCTTACACTACTGTCAGTCCGATGCCGAACTTCTCCGATCCGACTCCGATCGGTATCCGCATGAGAATACGTCCGGAAGTGGATTTGGAAAAACGCACCATCACCATCCGTAACTTCGCCCCGATTGTGACCACATTTGCCGGTTATACCGAGTATTCTTCTCAGGATTCATCCGGCGGTATCAATCTGGTGCGCAAGCCGATCATTGATGTGCGCGACATCTCGTCATCACTGACCATCTACGACGGCCAGACGGTTGTGGTAGGAAGCGTTGTTGACGACCTGATCGAAACCGTTGATGACAAATACCCGATTCTGGGAGATCTTCCGTTGATTGGTCGTTTGTTCCAGGCTCGCGGAACCAAGGCGACAAAGCGCAATCTGCTGATATTCATCACCTGCCGGTTGGTTAAGCCGGATGGTACGGCGTTCTTCCCGGAAGACATGGTAAAGAATGGGCATCCGTATTTGGGGCGCCCCTACTTCCAGTAAGTAGAGAAGTCAGCAGTTTCAATGTTTCAGTCCGTAAAGGATTGCTGAAAATTGAAAATGAAAAATCCGGCCGCTTCAGTAAAAATGAAGCGGCCTTCTTTATTTCAGGGGTAAATAATGCAGACATCACACTATCTTAATTTGGATATGATACCGGAGTATTGCCGGCGTTTTCATTTGGCCAACTGGCAGGAAGCCGGCGGCAGAAAAATGATTTTGCCTTATGCGATGCTTGAACACGCAGTCAGGGATGAAAAGTATTTTTCGTCTTTGATGAAAGATATGGAACGCTGTAATTTAAGATTTTATGATGCGCATGTTCCCTGGGGAGAGGAGTGGGCTCTCAATACATGCGATCCGGAAAAACGGAAGAAAATGTTTGACAATTTTCAGTGTGCTTTGTCTATATGCGCCAGTGTTGGCATAAAGACGGTTACTGCCCACGTGGGGGATAATTTCTTCCGGGCAGGAAGTGAGATTAAACCTCCATCGATAAAGGAAAGAAGAAATCTGCTTTATAATTCCCTGGAGAAGATTATCCCTGAAGCAGAAAAATATCAGGTGATACTCTGCATAGAAAATGTGTTTTCTCCGGCAGATTCCTTTGATGAACTTTTATTGTGTTTTCAACGGTTTTCTTCTCCCTGCTTTGGTTTTTGTTATGATACCGGGCATGCCAATATCAGAATGCCGGATCCGGTAAAAACTCCGGATATGGCCGCAGATTATATCCGGGAACTCTGGCGGTTTGATGAATGGTACTATGAAGACCGGGATAAATTTGATGAACTGCTGGAATATACAGTAACCTGCCATCTGCATGATAATGACGGTCTGGGAGATTGGCACATGCTCCCCGGAAAAGGCAAGATAGACTGGGATAAAGTAATAAAAAAATTAGGCCATGCCAAACGCCTGGTAAGTATTCAGAATGAATGTGCTTATATATATTATGGATATTCTCTGCGCCGGGTAATGAATACATTTTTCCGTATCGAAGAAAAGCTGGACAGAGAAAGAAATACGCAGTAAACCGGCAGCAAGCTGAAAAGCAGTGCCGTTCTGCAGCCGGGATTATTTCCATAACTTGATAACAATAACCAAAACATAGTGTTCCAGGCAGTAAATATACAAATACGGCTGATGGTAAAAATGATTTAACAGCTTTATAATCAATAGTAAATCACGGTTTTTATAAAGTTTTACAGCAAATGAGCCGCATAAAGACAGAAAAGTTGAAAGATAATGACCAACAGCAACGTTTGAGAGAAATGGCTGGAAACATTATTCAATTTTTTGCGGTGTGATATTGTTCTCCTTGACGCAGATTGATAAAAATTACTTTGGCAAAATCAATTGGAAGTTACTGATTTGGTACCGGGAACATTGCAGAGAGGAAAACTGAATGGATTATAACAATGGGAGGAGGACAATGGCACGGCAGTTGCAGAATGTGTATTTTTGCAGCAAGCAGATTTAAATATTGAAAATTGAAACCGGCATTTCTCATGCCTTTGTATCATATTTTTGATCGTGAACTGCTTCGATTTATTAATTGAAGCAACATTATTTTCGATAAAGTTTGAAAAAGGAAGGGTGCGGGAAGAAAATAACCTTTCCTTAAAAGTTCTTGCCTTCCCGCAATATTCTTTTTTATACCCGTATTATTAAAAACTTTTTTCCTTGCAACTTGATTTTACATAACCTGTTATTTAATATATCAGGAAAAATTCAGCATCTTCAAGTTTTTCCAGACGCAGTGTGAGTATTCCGTTGCTGAAATTAAAATCAGCCGGTTTCCCTGAAGCTGTTTTTACTCCGGCGGGAATAAAGTTTTCAGGAAGAGTAATTGACAGTTTTACCTGATAAAGCGGAATATTGGGTTGTTCTTCCTGGTAGTTCACCACACAGCATATAAGCCGTTTGGCAGATGTGCTTTCCAAAAGGGTTATTTCTGCGGATTCAGGTAAATTTTCTGATCTTACAAAAAGCTTTTCCGGTACGCATTTGCGGAGCAGCTGTTTGACAAAGCTTTTCTGGCTGAACTGCGGTACTCCGAATACCGGAGCAAAAAGATAAATACATTTACCTTTGCCGAAAGAGTGTTCCGTCAATCCGGCATAGGGGGTAAGTCCATCCGGAGGATTGGAGTGGATTGAGGCATAACGGTCCGGATCATTAGCCGGGAAATAAAGTTTCCTTACCCCCCCCAACACAGTCGTTGTATCATCAACCGGCAATACATAAGGTATTCTGCCTCCGGAAATACTTATCGATTCTCCAGCAATGTCCAGGTAACTTACTTTATCCGCGTCAATGCCGGTATAGTTCACCCCGAAAACATCCGCCAGTGCAAAGTTCTGCCCGCCTTCACCATGAATATCGTAGAGCGAAGTAAGCCCGGTGGCTATCAGTATGCCTCCGGCAGCAACAAAATTGCGGATGCTGTCAAGTTCAGGCGGCGACAGATAAGCCGCATTATTGACAATAAGTACTTCCAGACCCGATAAGTCCGGTTTGGCATCGGTTATCACCCGGTAGGGAATATGCAATGCATTCAAAACTCCTCCGGTTTCAATCACTTCTCCCACCACCGGATTGCCGGAACGGGCCATGTTGTTAATCATATTTTCCACATTTTCCGGCGCAATATCTTTTATATCCCAGTCAACATTGGAGGCCATGGAAAAATATACTCCGACTTTTGCCAGGTTTACCGGACGCTCCGCCGCAATTAATTCCCGGTAGGGACGGAGTTTTTCCGCCAGCTCAGACAGTGTCCGGTAAAATTTGAAATTCAATGTCCCCTCCGGATCAATGGCATCAATAAAAAAATATGCTCCACCGTTTGCCAAGGTGGTCAACGCATGAAGAAAAAGTTCATCCGGCGATTTGGTCGAAGTGTGATCATTGAGGTTGACGCACCTGGAAGTCAAAAACTCAAACGGACGGTTGATACTGTACGCATCAAAGACTTTACATCCCAGCCGCTGCCGATATTTATCACCGTAAAAATCCCCTGACGCGTAATCCGAGGCCAGCACCACGCCGGGAGACTGGGCCAGTTTCCAGCCGTGTAAAACCGGTGAAAATTGATGCGCTACTGTAATTTCCGGTCTGATTTTACGGATAAATCCGGTGAGCCGCGAAGCACAACGGGAAATACTCTCTTCTCTGAACCTTTGATATTTCACCCAGCACGGATCCTGCCAGTTTATTTTTTCCGGCAGATCAAGACCGTATTCCCGGCGGAATTTCTCCCGGCAGGCAGAACAGCGGCAGATTACCGGATAAAAGGTCATGTCAATAAAAATCCCGTCCGCCGGATATGCGGATATTTCACGGAGATGGTCTTCTATATAACTTAGATAATCATCGTGGTTGGGGCAGCAGAAAAAATAACGGCCATTGCGGAAAACCCCGCCGTAACCATCGGTACGCCACTCCGGGTGTTTTTTTGCACAGTCATTGTGATATATTATAGTAGTGTAAATCACAACTTTTCTGCCCGCTTTCTTCAGCCGGGAAATGTTTTCTCCGAGGATATCCCGTCCCCGGCAGCCGGAGTGCATGTGGCCGGTCCGGGTGGGATAGTAACAGTTGCCGTTATGATCACAGGCGTAAACCATTACACATTCCACTCCAGCGAGTTTTACCGCTTCAATATATTGATCCGGATCAAATTTCGCCATAAAGCGCGGATCAAGATCAGTAATATGGTTGTCCACCAGAAGCCTGGAGTAGGTTTTGCAAACTTCTTTCAGCATTTTATCTCCGGATTTAAAGTGTTTATACATTATTATCGGATCAGTTTTATACTGCTAATTTGAAAATATGCCTCCGCCGGAGTATATTATAACACGTTATATTGGAAATATCAACAGCACAAAATCTTCAAAAACAGCACAAATGGGGCTTTTTGAGACAATTAATAACCTGCATATCACCTTGGGACCGTATTGGCAGGGAAAGTGGCACTCCGGTTTTATCGAAGGCAATCGCTATCTTTATGACTATGGAGTGGTTTTCTACGAGTATGGCGAAGCCAGAGTGATAACAGAAAATGAGATACTTTACTGCAAGCGCAACTGCGTGCTCATTCTGCCTCCCGGAGTAATGCATTGTACGATCGTGGATAAACTGGTTTCCCGCTGGTGTCTCCATTTTGACTGGCATGGGGATTGCCCGTTTCACCGCACTGGATTATATCCATGGAAGTTTGTAGATTCCAGAGAAAAGTATATTCCGGAATACGCCTCCATGCCGCCTCCGGAAGATTTTAATCTGAAGTTTCCGTTTTTTGTCCATCTTAACGGAAAAAGCAGTGAACGCTTGTTGGAAAAGTTTCAAAATTTCTTTGCCGTACCTGCCGCATCTTTTTCCGGAATGTTAAGCCGGCACGGGCTGATGATGGAAATTCTGGGAATGATTTTTGATCCGGAAAATGCATCAGAAAATTCCACCGGAAAAGAAAAGTTGGCCAATAATGTTTTTATCCGGGCTAAAAGCCGCTTTGATTCTGAATTTTTCAATCCGGATGTAAATATAAAAAATACCGCTGCAATGCTGAGAGTGACGCCAAATCATTTATCAAAACTTTTCCGGCGTAATCTGGGTATTCCATGTTCAAACTATTTGCAAAATTTGCGCCTCACCCATGCTGAACAGCTGCTGTCTGAGGGAAATTTATCTATTCAGGAACTTGCTTTTGCCTGCGGATTTTCTGATGCCAATTACTTTTCCAGGTGTTTCCGGAAAAGACGGCAGATGACTCCGGGGGCTTTCCGTAAAAGTCATCTGGCATCCAGGGATGATTCGGAAAATAAAAAAACATCCGGCGGTTGAAATTAACCGGGATTGATATAACAGCAGAAAAACAGCTGCTGTAATTGCATTGCGGCGTCTAAAAACAGTAAAAAAACAAGTTATTGAATTTTTTTATTCTGTTGACAGCAGCCGTGATGAATGTGCCGGATTCGATCAGAGATCGGCAGAGAAGCGGTGAAAAACTTTTGAAGCAAGTTTTTGCTCCGTCTTTTTACCTTGCCCGGGTTGAAAAAATATCTGTTTCTGATACTTTGAGCAAGTAAAAACGGCCGCAGCAGAAAACGTGTCTCTGCCCGCGGCCGCAGAACTGAATCTATTTTTTTACATCACAGCGGAGGCAAAAGAGGTGGTCCACTCTGAGCCAACTGAGTCATAATAGTGCCAGGTAAGGCTGTCCGGACCATTGGTAAGCAGAACTCCCAAATCCCCGGCCGCAGTACGGATGCGCATGTCGTCCAAACCGTCACCATTGAAGTCGCCGATCTGTTCAACTACATTGCCGGCAGTCTGATTGCCCAATCCCATCCAGCCGGAAACACTGCCGTCAGCAATTTCCCATACGCCGTAATAGTCGCCTTTCTTGAGCAATACATCGTCAACGCCGTCACCATTGAAATCGCCGCAGCCGACAATTTCCTGATCACTGCCAAGAGTATCAAGATTGGCCCATTTCGCGCTGCCGTCAGCCTGCATAAGCCAGGTGCCGCTGTATCCGGCAGCGTTGTTGCGGAGCACAATATCACTGATACCGTCTCCATTCAAATCGCCAACCGCAGCAATTTCCCACTCATTCCCCAGGCTTTCAATATAATTCCAGCCGGTTTTTTCTCCG
>CASECL010000251.1 GCA_949286445.1 uncultured bacterium
ATCATAGTTTTTGGCATTGTCAAGCCGGAAAACAGGAAAAATACCAATTTTTTACACTTTTTTTGCCATTTTTCCCGGAAAATGACACAAAAACCAATGTTTCCGAGCCGGAATAATTAAAATGACAACTCACATATCTCCGTGGAAAAATGTTCCCCCTGGCCTGTCAAAACGGCGAAAAAACATGATCCGGCGGCATTGCAAGACAGAAAAACGGGAGTTAAAATGTCAGAATTTCACTGTTCTGTGATACTGTTTTCCGGAATTAAAGCAGGCAGTATTTCATAAAAAAATATCCCGGTTGATGCCACATTCTCTTCCGGAATAACAAAAAAAATACGGTCTTCCGGGTAAATCCCATATCTTTTCAGAGCTTTTCCCGGCACCAGAAATCAGTTATTCAGGCCTGTTATATTCTTCCTGAAGCGTAAAAAAACACCGTTTCACCATCTCCGGAACGACCCTCCAGGTGAAAAATACCGTCAGAATCAATCGCCCCGAAGCCGAAAATTTCATCTCCCAGCCTGGCAGCATGGGTAAAATCAATCCGGAATTCCCGGGGCAAAATGAATTTTCCCGTCATCTTTCCCAGCCAATCCGCCGAAATCCGGGAATAAATCGCATTGTTCAGGTGTTGATTAAGATCAATATCAGAGTGGGAAACCCGGTGGCATTCCCCCAGTCCGGGCAACGCTTCCATCTCCCGTTTCTTGCCGGAAAAATCAAAATACCGCGGCAATTCCGGATTTTCCATCTTCTCCGGATCAAGCACCTTAACCGGGGGAATCGGTCTGGAATTTGCCTTGTTAATCACCAGCCAGAAACTGCTGGCAATAACCAGAGCCTCCCCTTTTTCATCAAAAATACCGTATTGCCGGACCGCAAAAAGTTTCTGCACCCCGGACGGATACGTCTTCACCGTCAGCTTTTCTCCCAGTTCCGGAGGGCGGATAATCGCTATTTTCAGCTGGTACAATACCCATATATATTGAAGACTTGACAGATCATTCATGCCGAAACCGAGCACGTCGGCATGTTCCGCCGCCGCGTCCTGGAACAAATCAAGCACGGCTTGAAGCTTGATTTTACCATCCGGTCCGCAGGCATGATGCCTTACTATATGATTTGACTGGTAAATTGTCCGGTAATCCTGATTATTCATAATACCTTATTATACACCCGGAAATCACCGCTGTCAATGTCATTGTCAAACTTTTCACAACATAAAAAAATATTTGACAAATCCAGTTAAACAGGGTATAGTAAACGGGTTTTTCTGTGAAAACAATTCCCGGCGGCAAATCAGTGCATGTCAGGATTGTTTTTTCATTTTCAAATACCAGGACTGACTGCCGGTGTTATTCCCGCCGGACAGAGGGAGCGAAATCCGCGCGGAGGTTAACGGAGGGGTAAATGGGGTGTTTCATCTGCCTGTCCGGGGACATGCGGCAGAAAATATGTGGAGTCTTGTGTTACAATATATATAGAGGTGCTGTTATACTATATATAATATATAAGGGAAATCTGATTTTGGAGTTCCGGCTCCGATATGCCGTGGAAAACGTATTTCAGAATAATCTTTATTGACAATCAAAGCCGGAGCCGGAACCTTTCCGGCCGGCAGAAAATAGAAAAACAGTCGTGCCTGCAATAAATCAATTGCGGCACCAAACAACTCAGCAGAGGATGAAGATATTATGGCAAAAGGTACAATAACCCAGAAAATTATCGACGCCCATTATGTCGAAGGCGATAAAACTCCCGGTTCACAGATCGCAATCCGGATTGATCAGACACTTACCCAGGATGCGACCGGAACGATGGCTTATCTCGAACTTGAAGCCATGAAAACCGACCGGGTGAAAACCGAGCTTTCCGTATCTTATGTTGACCACAATATGATGCAGAACGGTCCGGAAAACCGCAATGATCACCTTTATCTCCAGAGCGTTGCCGCCGCTAAAGGCGTGATTTTCTCGCCCCCGGGCAACGGAATCTGCCATCAGCTGCACCTCGAACGCTTCGGCAAACCCGGCAAAACCCTGCTGGGGTCCGACTCCCACACCCCCACCGGCGGCGGTATCGGCATGATGGCTATCGGTGCCGGCGGACTGGATGTGGCCCTGGCCATGGCGGGAAAACCGTTCCGTCTGGCTTATCCCAAAGTTATCGGGGTGAAACTTACCAATGCCCTGCCCCCCTGGAGCGCGGCAAAAGATGTTATTTTAACCTTGCTGTCCATTCTTACTACCAAGGGTAATGTGGGATGCGTGGTGGAATATTTCGGTCCCGGCGTGGCAACTTTGAGCGTCCCCCAGCGCGGCACGATTACCAATATGGGTGCGGAACTGGGCGTAACGACCTCCATTTTCCCCTCCGATGCTTCAACGCTGGCGTTCCTTACCGCTCAGAACCGGGCGGAAGACTTCACTGAACTTCTTCCTGACGCCGATGCAGAATATGACCGGGTTATTGAAATCGACCTGGCCAAGGTTGAACCCATGGCCGCCTGCCCCTCCAGTCCGGATAACATCAAAACCATTCGCGAACTCGCCGGTAAAAAAGTGGGGCAGGTTATCATCGGCAGCTGTACCAACAGCAGCTATCAGGATCTTTCCATGGTGGCAAAAGTGTTGAAGGGACGGAAAATTTCCCCCTCGCTCACCTTTGCCATCGCCCCCGGCAGCCGTCAGGTTATGGAAATGCTCGCCCGCAACGGCATGCTCGCCGATATCATTGGAGCCTGAGCCCGTATTCTTGAAAGCGGCTGCGGCCCCTGCATCGGTCAGGGCCAGGGCCCGGCAGATGACACCATCAGCGTGAGAACGTTCAACCGCAATTTCGCCGGACGTACCGGAACAAAAGGCGATCAGGCCTATCTGGTCAGCCCGGAAACCGCGGTGGCGGTGGCTTTGACCGGATGCTTCACGGTACCGTCAGAACTGGGAATCGAATACCCCAAAGCAGAGCTGCCGGAGAAATTCCTTATTAATGATAATATGTTTGTCTCCCCGGTTCCCGGCGGCGAAATCATCCGCAAACGCACAATCGGCGATCCTCCGCTCAACACTGCACTGCCGGAGAAAATCGACGGGGTGGCAGTAATAAAAGTCGGAGACAAAATCACCACCGACCACATTATGCCGGCAGGAATACATCTTAAACTGCGCAGCAATATACCGGCTTATTCCAAGGTGGTTTTTGAGTGTTTCACTGAAAACGGCAAACCGTCCTTTGCTGAACGCGCCGCGGCAGTGCGGGACTCCGGCAAACACGGCGTTATCATCGGCCGTGACAGTTACGGTCAGGGCTCAAGCCGTGAACACGCCGCCATCTGCCCGATGTATCTGGGCATAAAGGCGGTTATTGCCATGGCCATCGAGCGTATCCATGCCGCCAACCTGGTGAACTTCGGCATTCTGCCGCTTATTTTTGCTGATCCGGCGGATTATGATAAAATTGATGAAAAAGACAGCATCATTATCGACAATGTCCGCAATCAGCTGAACTTGCGCAACGGTTTTATCGCTGCGGAAGTGGTCAAAGACGGCGGAGAAAAATTCCCGCTGAAACTCAAATACAACTTGAGCTCCTCCGACATCGACATTATCCTTGCCGGCGGCAGACTCAATATGTAAACTGCAGTAATTGCCGGAAATGACAGCAAAAACAGACAAATTGCCGGAGCTCTGGCGATGGGCGTTGAATTACGATCTTGACCCGGTATTGAATTTTGTCGCCCAGCAACGGCAGAGCGGCAAAATTGTTTACCCTCCGGCAGGGTCAGTTTTCCGGGCTTTTGAACTGACCTCTCCGGAGTGTGTCAAGGTGGTGATTTTGGGGCAGGACCCCTATCACGAGGAAAATCAGGCCATGGGGATGGCATTCTCCGTTCCGGACGGAGTTCCGCTGCCGCCCTCGCTGCGCAATATTTACCAGGAGCTGTACAATGACCTTGGCATTGTGCCGCCGCCGGGCGGCAATCTCTCCCGCTGGGCGGAGCAGGGGGTGCTGCTGATCAATGCGGTAATGACGGTGGAAGCCCACAAAGCCTCATCCCATGCCCAAAAGGGCTGGGAAGACTTCACCGATGCAGTAATCCGTTACCTCAATGAACAGAGTGACCCCAAGGTTTTCATTTTATGGGGCGCATTTGCCGGGGCAAAACGGCCGATGATTGACGAAACCAGACATCTGGTAATTCAAAGTGCCCATCCCTCGCCATTGTCGGCGCACCGGGGATTTTTCGGCAGCCGCCCGTTCAGCCGGGCGAATGCCTTTCTCGGCGAAAATGCCATTCAGTGGTAATATCAGGTATTGAAATATTCCCGAAAGGTTTTATTATGTCGGAATTGAATTATCTTAAAGTCGGCGGCGCAATTTTGAATGCGGCCCGGGAGAACGGTTTCCTGGAGGAAAACGGCGAATTTCTTACCGTGGAGGAGCTGGCCGGAGTGGAAAAAGATTTTTTTCTCATGCTGATCCGGGAAATCGACCGCAGAATGAAAGAAAAAAATGAACAGCATCTGACTATTGATGAACTCAGCAGTCTTTTTGCCTATGTTTTCACCCGGGGGGCGGAAGCGGCAAACTGTTATTTTTCCGGGCAGAAGTTTGAGATGGATAAAATGGGTATGTTTGACGGCAAAATCCCTTTTTATGCTGATGACCGGATTATATCAAGATTGAAAAAATCCGCCTTGCCGGAAACCTGCGGAGCCGCATTCCTGGATATGGATAAAACCGGGCTTGATCCCCGGCTGGCCCTGCTGGAGGCATTGAAGTGGACCTGGAGAATTTCCGTCCATCAGGTGTGCGAATTTCTGGAAAAAAGAATTGCCGGAGCTAACGCAAAAACGGAATAATATCACAGCATTTCAACCATGGTGCAGCATTACGGCATCTGAAAGTCTGCCGGTAAGCAACGCAGAACAGGGTATGCAGGGGAAATATTTCCCGGCTCATATTTTTTATTCAAAAAAAGTGAAACAGTTTGAGTAGTCAGTATAGGCATAAGTACGGAAGTAACTGCCATACCTGTATTGGGATGAAGTTGCCGTATCCTGAGGTAAATTGATGTATTCCGTGGAAAAATACTCCTCCGTTTCCTCCGGTGTGCTGAAAACCGTCTCCCGGACTTCACCGATAGCAAGCCCGGTACCCATATCCCGGTTGTCAGTATAGTCAGTGTAATCCAGTCTGACGGCAAAAGCATGTACATCAGGGCGCACATTATTTACCGTTTCCGGTACGGCGATTTCTGATTTCAGCTGTTTACATCTTTCATAAGTACTGCTGTAATGACTGAAAAACGCATCGGATGTTCCAATACCGCCGCCTGCATATACCTTAGACCACTCTCCCTCTTCAATACCGGAAGATTGTCTCCAATCAATATTCCTCTGCCACATAAACCCCATATTTTCGGTGATATACATTTTATTTATCAGATTTAAATAAAATTGGAAATCTCCGGCATTGAACACGTTGAATTTATTAAATTCCGGAGCTTGATTCTGCAATTCCGGATTATCTGACAGCCGGTTGATATGAAAATATCTCTCTTCCTCAATAAACGGTTCATCCGGATCAAGAAAGTAGTACAGCAATCCCGTGCTGCTGCTTGTCCCGTCTCCAAATAAATACCGATGAATGGTTTTGATTATCTCCAGCCACGGCGGAGTATGGTTATACCCCTTTGAATACATGGTAAAATCCGGCATAGGATTAAAAGGCGTCAGAACGTCTCCGGCGATGGTATTGCGTTCAGAAATCGCTCTGCTTATGGTATTGGTGTAAAAGTCAGAAGCGGTATTGAATTTGCAGTTGATGCAAATCATCAGTACCTCCAATATAAAACTATATCGCCGTTTTTCCAATTATCCAACTTTATATATTCAGTTGAGCTTGAGGGTTGACGATTTCCATTTACCAGAGAAAATGTGAATTTGTCCGTGGCACTGTCATATTCAATTTTTAAATTTATATCATTGCCCTTTTCTATTTCAGTCTCTGGAAATGAGTAACTTATACTGCTTAACCCCGGGATGATATTCCCCGGCTGTACACAATAAGTTACCGTCGGCGCAGTGGTTATTTCCAAATCGGAAAACTCCAGTTTTTTTAAGATTGCAAACGGTCCGGCATATCCGGGGTAAAATGCTGAAATATCCCCGGTTTTGTGATATTGAATAACCGTCGGAGCGGCGTCATCCGAGATGAAATTCACCCAGCAGATCGGGAAATTTGCCGCCGCATCCAAACAGATGTCTTTAACAAAACGGCATACCCACTTTCCGCCCTCATAATAGACAATCAAATATACAGTATAAGACGCTTCACTGACGGGTAATTCAATATCACTTTCCGGGACGACTATTTCAGAAATCTGATTATCCAATTGCCAATAGACTATACCTGCCCGGGATTCAGAATAATTTCTGTCTTTTACTTTTAACACCCAAACCGGATTATCTTCAGTGCCGCCCTTTTCCGCTGCCGCGGAAAATGGCCCGGTATATTCCTCTATTACGTTTTCCGGCGGAACGGCATGGATGATCAGGGAACAGCCGTCATCCTCCACGATAACATTTTCTCCTCCGAGAATATAACTCATAAAAAATTACTCCTGTGCTGAAATTTTCTCTTTTTCAGCGGAAAAAAAGTCAACCTTTATTCAAAAAGATCCGGAGCTGAACTTGAAAAAAAACTCAAACATGATATTTTACCTTAGTTGAATATTGTTTTGTACCAATATTCCCCGTTTTGAATTTACGTTGATTAAACAGGAAAGATAAAAGATGTTCAAATACCGCATTATAAGTTTTATTTGTCTGCTGGCGATCCTGGCCGGCATCATATATCTTTGCAATTATAATTTACCTGCCGGATTGATGGTTTTAACGGCGGTGTTCGCTTTTTCAGGCGGCATGGTTTCACTGGAACTCGGCCGTATGCTGGAAAAAGCCGGCGTTCCCTGTTTTCCGGGGATATTCGGTGCGGTTACCATATTTCTGCTGCTGGGCAGTGCCTGGATAAAAGATATCGGAATTAATGTACTTTTTCTGCCGTATTTATTTTTGCTCCCGCTGCTTTTCCTCCGGGAAAAACGTGCCGTATATCTGAAAAAAATCATGTCCGGAGCCGGATTGGTGACCGCGGGAATTATGATTGCCGGGCCGCTGCTGATTCTGGCTAATTACCCCAGCGAACTCTGGTATTTTATTTTCATGGTTCTGGTAACTAAATCAATGGATACCGGAGGGTACGTTTTCGGCATGCTCAGCTCCAGGCTGATGAAGGGCGGCAATCACAAAATTATTCCCTCTATCAGCCCGGGAAAATCCTGGGAGGGAACCATAGGTGGAATTATCTTTACCGTTGCCGTGGCAATGATATTCGGCCGTTACGATGTGCTGCACCGGTCGGAGATTTTTTACTTAGTATCCGGACTGCTGCTGGCACTGGGTTCTTTTGCCGGGGATCTTACAGAATCAGCGATCAAAAGGGAGTGCCAAGTCAAAGACTCCGGAGCGATACTGCCGGGCATGGGAGGATTTTTTGATCTCTTTGACAGTTTCATTTATAACGGCGTTATTTTTATTGTATTGATGAGCTTTGTGAGCTGAAATAAAGCAAAATAACGGACAAATAACGGATAAATAACGGACAAATGACGGCAGTAAAAAAAAGCGTTATTTCCCATTTACCGCCGGTTTTTCTGCTGTTTATGCTGGGATGTCTGCTGGGATTGGCGGCGGCATTTTTTAATGATCTGCCGCCGCGGGATACGGCGTTGCGTTATGCGCCGATGGCGGAGGCGTTTGCCCGGGGGGACTGGGAATACGCCTTTCACCCCCGGATACCGCTGTTTTTTCCGGTGCTGGCAGGGGCGGTGTCGTGGATATCGGGAATTGACGGTTATCATGCCTGCCAGCTGACGGCAGTAATATTTTTTGCTTTAACCGTATTTCCGATGTACGGAGTGTTCCGCCGGGTATTCAACAGCGAAAGGACAGCATGGTGGGGGGCATTGCTGTGCATTCTGTGTTCCCAGCTGCTCCGCCTGGCGGCGGGAGGGTGGAGGGAGCCGGTAAAGGAATTTTTCCTTGCACTGGCGGCATACGCGCTTGTCCGGATACTTGAGGAACGGGGGAAATGGCGTTTTTATCTGCTGCTGGGTGTCGCGGCGGGAGCAATGAGCATGATCCGCAGCGACACGGTGGCCTTTGCTCTTTTTGTACTGGCATCGGGAGGTATTCTGGAAATAACCGGTAAAAAGGATTTCCGCCGGACAATATTATCCGGGATAACCGCGTTAGCAGTTATGATGCCGCTGCTGACCGCAAATTATTTTCAATGCGGGTATTTCGTTCCTGATGTGCGGTTTGCCGGAATGGCAGAAAAACTGCTGGGAAAAAATGAGGCTTTGACGGGGGATAAAACTGCTCCGGAAACCGGAACAGAAAATAG
The DNA here is from genome assembly GCA_949286445.1 of uncultured bacterium. GTDB lineage: Bacteria > Verrucomicrobiota > Lentisphaeria > Victivallales > Victivallaceae > CASECL01. The sequence continues at coordinate 8,473 of CASECL010000251.1, forward strand.
ATCAGATGCCCCTGCCGGAGATGTAAAATACTCCGCGGCAATCCCGGTGCTGAAAGAAAATTCTTCTGCTGTTACCGCGGAAGGAGCATCAGAAAAGGTTTGCAATTCAGAAAACGGTTCTGGTGCCGGAACAGAAATGCCTTCCGGAGATAACGGAAATATCTCAGAAGAAGTTTCAAATTCTGAATTATGCGGACAGGCCGGGAAAGCGGTTTCCATCCCGGCAGTGTGGTCAAGGGAACCCAATCATACGCCGGTGGAATTTGTGCTTGATTTTCTGGATGGATTTTACCCGTTTTTTGCGCTTCCGGCATTGCTGGGAATATATCTGAGATGGAGGAAAAAACAGTGGAACCGGGGCGATACCCTGCTTATAACGCTCTGGCTGGGGCATAACCTGCTTATTGCATTGCAGCTGCTGATTTATGACGGCAATTATTATATATCAAAGCGTTATCTGATGCCGGCGGCGATTTTCGGATTCGGCTGGACGGCAGAAGCGGTATTGGAAATTCTTGACCGGCTGAAAAAATTCGGCCGATGGCGGATGCTTATACCGGCAATTCCGGCTCTGGCACTCTGGCTTGATGCCGCCTGGCCGGGGATAAAGTCCCGCACATATGGGAAACACTGCCGGGAACGGGAGGCGGTGCTTCAGCTGGCGGAGGCGATAAAAAAGGATTACCGGGGGGAGGAATACGGATACCGGGAACCGGACAAAATCTTTTATTATCCGCCGGATCGCCCCTGGATATTCTGCCTTTACCGGGGGCAGGATGTGATTTATCCATCAGGAGGGAGTCCGGCAAAAGATATGGCGGAGGCAGATTACCTGGTACTGCTTTCAGACAAATCATATCTGGCGGACCGGGAAAATTTTGAACTGCTGGCAGCGGCAGAAGGCCACCGCCGGAAATATGAACTTTGGAGACGGAAAATTGTTAAGGAGCGCGCGCGTTAGAATTTTACTGCTGATGGCTTCCGATTTACTGTGTATATTCGGGCTGCTGATGCTTTCAGCCGCACTTTTCGGAGACCGCAAGGTTTCAATTCCGCCTCGCAACGGCTGGGATATTATGGTATGGGCGGCGGTTTTCTGGTGCAGTGCAATCCAGTTGCGTCTCTACCATGGCAACATTCTTTATCCCGGCTGCGCCATTGGCCCGATTGAAGAAATCCGGAGACTCTGTGCGGCGATAACCCTGGGATATGTCTCGCTTTTCGCCTATCTTTCACTCAGTGGTGAACGGGGAAATTTTTCCCGCACACCGCTGTTTTGCGCCTGGATTGCCTCAATTCTGCTGCTGCCGATATGTCGCTTCTTTATCCGGTACCTGATGAAAAAACTCAATATCGGCAGAATACCGGCGGTAATCGCCGGCATGGGGCGCACCGGAACAATGCTGCGGGATGTCCTGGAGCGGGACAATCACTTCGGATTTCGTATTAATGGATTTTTTGATGATAACAAACCCTGCCTGGGAAAATTAAGTGATCTTAATGCCTATGCCCGCCGGAACAAAGTCGGTTTTCTCATTCTCTGTCTGCCGCCGGATAAACTCATTCCGGTAATCCGGGATTGTTCCAAATGCTTTTCCCACATTATTGTAGTGCCGGACAATGCGGTACTGCCGATATCCTGGAGTTATCCCATCAATCTGTGCAACTTCGGCAGTCTGGAAATTTCCAACCACCTGATGCAGAGGATGTCGCTGGTATTCAAAAAAATTGTGGAAATCATGCTGGCAATTTTTGCGGTGATTTTACTTCTGCCGCTTTTTCTGATTTTGATTTTAGTGGTGAAATTATCCAGCCGGGGTCCGGTCTTCTATATTGCCAACCGGCTGGGTCGGGGCGGGGTGCCGATCAAAGTATTTAAATTCCGCACCATGTACGCCGATGCCGACGAAAGGCTGAAAAAACTCCTGGACAACGATCCGGAACTGGCCAGAGAGTGGAATGAAAAATTCAAACTGGACAATGATCCCCGGGTCACCCCCATCGGACGCTGGCTCAGAAAAACCAGCCTGGACGAGCTGCCCCAGCTGCTCAATGTCATCCGGGGTGAAATGGCTCTCATCGGGCCCAGACCGATTGTAAAAGAGGAAATCGCCTACTATGGAAACGATTACGATATTTTCAAACGGGTGAAACCGGGAATAACCGGTTTATGGCAGGTTTCCGGACGCAGTGATTTAAGTTATGAGGAACGGGTTAAAATTGATGTTATCTATGTTTTGAACTGGTCAATCTGGCTGGATTACTATATATTCATCCGGACCATCCGGGAGGTTCTTTCCGGGAGAGGGGCAAAGTAAAATGAAAAGCGCGATTATTCATTACTGGCTGATCAATATGCGGGGCGGAGAAAGAGTTGTTGAGGAGCTCTGCCGTCTGCTGCCGGAAGCGGATATTTTCACCCATGCCTGCGATCCGGAGAAGATTTCCGGTTACCTGAGATCCCGCCATATACAAACTACCTTTATCGGCCGTCTGCCGGGGGCGGAAAAACATTGCCAGTATTATCTGCCGCTGATGTTCAAGGCGTTGGAAAAACTGGATCTGAGTGCTTATCCGCTGATTGTTTCCAGCGAATCCGGCCCGGCAAAAGGGGTGAAAAAAGCTCCCGGAGCAAAACACATCTGTTACTGCCATACTCCGATGCGTTACTTATACGACATGTACGATGAATACTATGCCAATGCCGGACTGGCGGGAAAATGCGCCATGCGGCTTTTCAGCGATGCCATGCGCCGGAGGGATGCCAGAAGTGCGGAAGGGGTGGATGTTTTTGTGGCCAACAGCTCCTTTGTGCGGGAAAGGATAAAACGCATCTATCACCGGGATGCCGAAGTAGTCAATCCTCCGGTGGAAGTGGATTTTTTCCGTCCCCGCCCGGAGGAAAAAATTGAAAAACAGGATTACTATCTTTTTGTCGGCGAACTTACCGGCTACAAGCGTCCGGAACTGGCACTGCAAAGCTGTCTGGAACTGAAAAGACCTCTGGTCATTGTCGGAGACGGCCCGGAAAAAAAACGGCTTCAGCGTCTGGCGGGAAACAATGAATTTATCCAGTTTGCCGGGCGGGCAGGCAGGGAAGAACTGCGGAAATATTACCTTGAAGCCCGGGGACTGCTGTTTCCCGGCGTGGAAGATTTCGGCATTGTTCCGGTGGAGGCGATGGCCGCAGGGTGTCCGGTGGCCGCCTATGGTGCAGGAGGCGCGGCGGAAAGCGTCAATGATGACTGCGGGATATTTTTCTACGATCCGGATGCCCGTTCCCTGAAAAAGGCCATGCTGGAACTGGAAAAACGGAATTTTTCCGCTTCAAAGATGCTGGAAAGGGCTTCCAGATTTTCTCCGGAGGTGTTCCGGAACCGGATGAAGCGGATTATCGGGCTTTAATCGGGCAGATATTTTATTCTGCATTGACCGCAGTTGGAAGTGGTGTGTTCCGGAGTTGCCTCTTTTCACTTGCAGAACGACACTTTTCTGCCGTCAATGCCGCAAAGTTTTCTTATTTTGCGATGGGGGGATATCAAAGTTCCCCTGCATCCGCTCCGATCTTCTGAAGTTTGCCCACCAGGTCCTCATAGCCGCGGAAGATAACCTCCGCCGAATTGATCACGCTCTTTCCCCGGGCGGCCAGCGCGGCAATGACCATCGCCATACCGGCCCGGATATCCGGACTGGACAACTCCAGCCCCTGAAGCGGAGTTTTCCCGGTGATCAGCACCCGGTGGGGATCGCATACTACCGCATTTGCCCCCATGGCAATCAGGCGGTCAACAAAGTAAATCCGGCTTTCAAACATTTTTTCAAAAAACAGTGCCGTGCCGTGAGCCTGGGTTGCCGCAACGATCGTGCAGCTCATCATATCCGAAGGATACTGCGGCCAGGTACCGTCGGAGATTACCGGAGTATATCCGCCGAAATCCGGCTCAATTACCATTTCCTGCCCGCCGGGCAGATGAATACAGTCGCCGAGAAGTTCAAATTCAATGCCCAGTTTTTCGAAAACCCGGCGTGTCATCCAGTAGAAACGGTTATTTCCGGTATTTTCCAGCCAGAGTTCGCTCCCGGTAGCCGCTCCGAGAGCCAGAAAGCTGCCGGCTTCAATATGGTCGCTGACCACCCGGTGGGTGGTACCGTGCAGACGTTCAACGCCTTCAATCGTAACAGTATTGGTACCATGCCCGGAAATTCTCCCCCCCATCCGGTTAAGCAATTCTGCCAGATCCGCGACATGCGGTTCGCAGGCGGCATTATAGAGCGTGGTTGTCCCCTCCGCAAGCACTGCCGCCAGGAGGATTTGTTCCGTGGCGGTCACACTGGCTTCATCCAGAAAAAGTTCACGGCCGAT
>CASECL010000252.1 GCA_949286445.1 uncultured bacterium
CCGATACACGGGATTATTTACCGTGGGGAGGGGAGTAATTCACTTTTTGCCGATAATTTTGCTGATTCTGATGTAATAGAAAAAATGCTGGATCAGGCACTTCACGATGACCGGATCAAGGCGGTGGTTCTGGAAATGAATACTCCCGGAGGAGAGGTGGTTGCCACTGACATGATTTACCGCAAAGTCCGCAAACTTTCTGAAAGCGGAAAACCGGTGGTGGCTTATTTAAGTGTAGTTGCGGCATCCGGAGGATATTATATTGCCGCCGGGGCAGATAAAATAGTGGCGCATCCGCTGTGTACTACGGGAAGCATCGGGGTGATAATCAGCGCAATGAAGTATTTTGAGCTGCAGAAAAAGCTTGGAATATCCAGCGAAAATTATACCACCGGAAAATTCAAGGACATCCTCAGCGGCTCCAGACCGACCTCTCAGGAGGAAAAAAATATTATTGCCGCCCATTTGCTTGGAGTTTATGAACGCTTTGCCGAAGTAGTTTCCAAAGGCAGGAATATACCTGTTGCCAAGGTAAAAGCCTCTCCCATCGGTGACGGCCGGATTATGTTGGGGAGCGAGGCGAAAAAACTCAAGCTGGTGGATGAAAACGGTACATTTGAGGATGCTTTGGCAGCCGCCAGAAAAGAAGCTATGCTTCACCCGGATTGCCGGGTTGTGCGTTTCCGGGGGAAAAAGAAATCTTTCTGGGAAATACTGGATGAATTGTCCCAGGTTTCCGTCGGTAACCGTAAAATTGAGTTAAGTCTGCCCTTTGACGCTCCCGAAACAAAAATACGGGCAATGGGTGGAAGATATTTCATGATCATGTACTGATACGCTGTAAGAAAATAATGGTAGCGGAATTAAAAGCAGGGGAAAAAAGAATGGTTGGATTTGATTTTAATTCTTATCAGGTATGGTTCATTACCGGAAGTCAGCATCTTTACGGAGAGGACGCACTCCGCAAGGTGGCGGCAAATTCAAAGGCGATGGTAACCGCTCTTAATGCGGCAAAGTGCATGCCGCTGAAATTAGTATGTAAAGATACAGTGACCACTCCGGAAGAGATCAGCAAGGTTATCATGGAGGCAAATGCGTCTCCGTCCTGCGTGGGGATAATTTGCTGGATGCATACATTCAGCCCGGCGAAAATGTGGATTGACGGACTGAAAAAACTGCAGAAACCGATGCTTCATTTGCATACTCAGTTTAATATGGAACTGCCGTTTGAAAGCATTGACATGGATTTTATGAATCTCAATCAGTCAGCGCATGGAGACCGGGAGTTCGGTTATATCTGCAGCCGTCTGAACCTGCCGCGCAAGATAGTGTCCGGGCACTGGAGCGATGCCGGGGTACAGCAGGAGATCGCCTCATGGTGCCGGGTGGCGGCGGCATGGGAAAATGCTTCTCACCTGAAAGTTGCCCGTATCGGCGATAATATGCGCGAAGTGGCGGTTACTGAAGGTAACAAGGTTGATGCTCAAATTCAGTTTGGCTGGGCAGTAAATGGTTACGGTATCGGAGATGTGGTGGATTTCATCAGTGAAGTCAGTGATGCCGAAGCAGAAAAACTGGTAAAAACCTATTATGATCTCTACACGGTAAAAGTATCTTCTGACGCAGATAAAAAATCTGTGTTTGAAGCAGCCCGGCAGGAAATCGGTATGCGCGCTTTTCTGGAATCGGTTGGGGCGCATGCTTTTACCACTACATTTGAAGATTTGCGTGGTATGCACCAGCTGCCCGGATTGGCATGTCAGCGGCTGATGGCGGAAGGTTACGGATTCGGGGCGGAAGGCGACTGGAAGACCGCCGCTCTGTTGCGTACCATGAAAGTTATGGCAGCCGGTTTGGGTGGGGTAAGTTTCATGGAGGATTACACTTATGATCTTACTCCCGGAAATGAGCTGGCTATGGGTGCTCACATGCTGGAAGTCTGCCCCTCTGTGGCCGATGCCAAACCGACCTTGGAAGTCCATCCCCTGGGCATCGGCGGCAAGGCCGATCCTGCCCGGCTGGTGTTTAATGTAAAGGCCGGTGCCGGTATGAATGTATCACTGGTGGAATTCGGTTCAGAGTTCCGCCTGATTGTCAATGAGGTGGATGTGGTAACACCGTCGCGTGCGCTGCCTAAACTGCCGGTGGCAAGAATGATTTGCCGTCCGCGTCCGGATTTCAAAACGGCAACGCGGGAATGGATAGAATGCGGCGGAGCTCATCATACGGCATTTACCACGGTGCTGGATGTGTCTTATCTGTTTGATTACGCCCGGATGGCGGGGATTGAGCTTGATTTGATTTCGTAGTTTTAAAGACTGCAGAAAAGCGTTGCTCTGAAGTCAGGGCAACGCTTTTTTTTTGCGGCAGTGAAAGAGTTTTCAAATGGCATTAAAAAATCTTTCACCTTTTTGCAATTGGCTGTAAAATGCGGCAAAATTGCATTTTGACGCTGTAATAACCAACTGTTCAGCGGGCGAATTCAGCTTTCAGCCAGCGGGCCAGTTCTTTTCCCCAGGGGTGAACGTTCTCAAACGGAGGTGTATCCTGAAGACCGAGACCATGACCGCCTTTTTCAAAAATGTGCAATTCAAAGGGAATTTTCTTTGCGGCCAGAGCGGAAGCGAAAGCCAGACTGTTTGCCGCCGGAACCCCGCCGTCTTCCGAGGTGTGCCAGATAAAACACTTTGGCGTATCAGATTTGACCTGAAGTTCGGCAGACATTTGATTTTCCAGCTCTGTGGAGGCATCTTTGCCCAGAAGATTGTCATGACTGCCGCGATGGGTCAATCCCGGAGTCATGGAAATAACCGGATAACATAAAATACCGAAGTCTGGACGTGAACTTTCCCGGTCAACCGGATCGGCCGCCGCGGTATCGCCACGGTCAAATTGCGTTAACATGGTTGCCGCCAGGTGTCCGCCGGCGGAAGAACCCATTACTCCGATGCGCGCCGGATCAATATTCCATTTTTTTGCATTGAAACGGGTCAGCCGCATGGCCCGGGATACGTCGGTAAGCATGACCGGATGGCGGTAGGAACCCTGTCCCGGAGTGCCCAGCCGGTAACGCAAAACTATTCCGGCCATACCCAGTGAATTAAGAAACTTTGCGTAATTAATACCCTCTTTTTCCCATGCCAGATGCCCGTAACTGCCGCCGGGACATATTACTGCCGCGGCAGTCGGCGTCTTTGCTCCGGCGGGGAGAAATACGGTTACGAATGGTTTGTCATGATCCTGATTGCCTTTGCTGTACGGTATTTTATTTTCCCAGAGCGGCACCACCACGCCATCATGAGAACTTGCCCGCCAATTATCCGCCGCGGCGGCAGTTCCGGAGGTTATGCCAATAAAAAGAGCCAATACCGGCCAAGTGAATAAAAATTTTTTCATAACTTGCGATTTTGTCCCGTTTTTTAATTGTATGATGTTCCGGCAGATCCCGGAAAAACTGTGATCAAAGAAAAAATCTGCTTAGAGAATTTGCTGATTTTTTACACTCTTCAACAAATATTCCGGCGAAAAACTCCGCCCCTGAGGTTTGGAGATGACAGTAGTCATCCTTAGAACCGGGAACGCCGGAAGCAGCCATATATAAGCGGATAATTTCCTTTTCCGGCATAACTGCAAATTTATCCATCGCCGCCTGATTCAGATCGACAACTTCTGTATCCGTTTCAATCCCGGTTTCCCGGATAGCGGCATTATAGAGTTTCAGCCGTTCAATTGAATTGATGCCGCCGGATTTCCATAACACGGTGGTAGTGCACAAAACCGGCACAGCATTTTTTCCTCTGACCTGGGTAATCCAGCGTTTCAGATTTTCCCGGAATTCACCGTCAGGTTCGGTATGATTTTGCGGCCGGAGGTCTTTGGGGGCCTGATCATTGAAGCCCATGCCGATAACTGCATAATCTCCGGCTTTCAGCTGTGAAAGCAGATTGTCCCAATACCCCTGATCCTGGTAGCTTTTGGTGGAACGCCCGCTCACGGCCAGATTGTGAAGAATAACACCTGTTTTGAGGTATTGCGGCAGCTGCATGCCCCATCCCTCACGGGGGGCGTTTTCTGCCGGATAATGGCACATCGTGGAATCTCCCGCCAGAAAAATATCCGTTATCGGCACAGAAACATCTCCTCCGGCAGAAAAACCACCCTTTCTTTCTCTTTGTTCCATAAATTTAAAAAAATCCTCAGTCAACATCCATTTTTTTACTTATTGTCAGAATATTAAAGTTGTTTTCCCGGCGGTATTCAACTTTGTCCATCAGTTTTTTCACCATGAAAATACCCAATCCTCCGGAAGTCCTTTTTTCCAGCGGCGCATCAGTGTCCGGCTCCGGAATCAGCAAAGGATTGAATGCTACTCCGGCATCGGAAAATATTATATTCAGAGTTTTGGTTTTCATATTGAAATTTACTTCCACCGAAGCCTTTCCCGGTTCGGAAGGATAACCGTATTTTGCGATATTGGAAAATATTTCATCCGCAGCTATAAGCATACGGTTGCGGTTAAGCCCGCTGAAATGCAGGTCTCCAGCTATTGCCACAAGCCATTGCCGGAGGGTTTCAAAGGCCTCCGGAGTGGCCGGCAGCAGAAGTTTTTCCGCGCCCTGATATTGAAATTTTCTGATGGTGTCGGGCATTTTTTGAGCCGTGCGTTATGAATTTTCCTTTGACATCTGATCACACAAAATGAATTTTCCGGATAGGTACAGGCAGAAAATCAATCCGTATGAATCTGAATTCGCCCCGGAAAAAGTGAAACAATCATTCACCAATTATTTTAATCAGCACTCTTTTTTGTCTTTTTCCGTCAAATTCTCCGTAAA
>CASECL010000253.1 GCA_949286445.1 uncultured bacterium
CAACAGATAACTAAGCACGATAACGATCATTACCGCCATCAATATGCCCTGCACCAGCGGGCGACGTATAAAAGACATAACGCACCTTCTCCCTTTGGTTTTACCCCGGGATAAGCCATGGAAACGGCCCCCCGGACAAATATTTTTTATTGAGGCAATTTAAAGACGATGATTACGGCGGCGTTCCAGTTCCGTCAGCAGCATTTTGCGCAGACGGATATTCTTCGGAGTAACCTCCACCAGTTCATCATCTTCAATGTATTCCAAAGCCTGCTCCAGCGACATTTTTCTGGCTGGGGCTATTTTCATATTGCGGTCATTGGCGGCAGCGCGGAGGTTGGTCAACTGTTTAGCCCGCTGAACATTCACCACCAGATCGCCGTCTTTGCAGTGCTCCCCGACAATCATCCCTTCATAACATTCATCACCAGGCTCGATAAAGAAAAATCCTCTCTGTTGGAGTCCGTCAATAGCAAACGGCATCGCTTTGCCATTTCCCATACTGACCATCACCCCAACTGAACGCTGAGCGATTTCCCCCCGGCACGGTTCGTAACAATCAAACCGGTGAGCGACCACCGCCTCCCCGGCACTGGCAGTCATTGCCTTACTGCGGAATCCGATCAAGCCCCGGGTGGGGATACGGAATTCCAGCATCTGCCGTTCACCGCGGGACTCCATCTGCACCAATTCGCCGCGCCGCTGTCCGACAATTTCAATTATCTTACCGGCTGAATCGTTGGGTACATCTACGGAAAGAACCTCAATCGGCTCACATTTTACGCCATCTATTTCCTTTTCAATCACCTGTGGCTTTGCCACTGCCAGCTCATATCCCTCACGGCGCATGTTTTCAATCAGAATTGCCAAATGCAGCACTCCGCGTCCGCTTACCTTGAAAGAATCTCCGGACATCGGTTCAACACGCAAAGCCACATCCCGTTCCGTTTCCCGCAGTAAACGTTCCCGCAAATGGCGGCTGCTGACGTATTTACCCTCACGCCCGAAAAACGGCGAGTCATTGATCCGGAATTCCATTGATATTGTCGGCTCATCAATGGCGATAACCGGCATCTGATCCGGGTGTTCCGGGTCAGCCAGCGTATCAGATATATCAATATCCTCTGCGCCGACTGCGGCAAACAAATCTCCGCACTGCACGCTGTCACACTCCTGGCGGTTCAGGCCCTCGAAGGTGAATAGCTGTTTAATCGTTGTATTTTCCACCCTGCCGTCACGTTTGATAATGCAGAGCGGATTTTTCTTATCCAGCGTACCGCGGTAAACCCGTCCGATACCGATGCGTCCGACAAAACTGGAATAATCCAGCGTCGCTATCTGCGCCTGTACCGGACCGTCAACGATTTTGGGTGCCGGAACATATTTAATTATTGCATCCAGCAGCGGCAGTATGGAAGTACGTTCCTCATTAAGGTGGTTTACAGCCCAGCCGTTGCGCCCGCTGGCGTAAAGAAGCGGGAAATCCAGCTGTTCATCTGACGCATCAAGTTCACACAACAAGTCAAATACTTTGGAATGAACCACCCCGGGGCGTGCATCCGGTTTATCCACTTTATTGATTACCACCACCGGGCGGAGATTGAGCTGTAAAGCTTTGTCCAATACAAAACGCGTCTGCGGCATAGGCCCTTCCGCCGCATCCACCAGCAGCAGCACGCCATCAGCCAGTTTCAGCACCCGCTCCACCTGTCCGCCGAAATCGCTGTGTCCGGGGGTGTCAATAATATTTATTTTCACTCCCTTGTACTGTACGCTGATATTTTTCGCCAGAATAGTTATTCCGCGTTCACGCTCGATGTCGTTATTATCGAGGAAGCACTCCTCAACTTCCTGATTTTCCCGGAATACTTTACTCTGTTTAAGTATCTCATCGACCAAAGTTGTTTTGCCATGGTCAACATGCGCAATTATCGCTACATTCCTGATTTCCCGCATAAAATCCGCCGTTCTGAATATTTCTTAAATGTTGTCTCTGTCATTGTTATTCGCCGCACTGCAATCTGGACAACCCCGACCGCAATACCATATCCGCCATAACCAGAGCCGTCATTGCTTCGACCACCGGTACGATCCGGGGGCATAAACAGGGATCATGACGCCCCTTTATCTCACACTCCACGGCACTGCCGGAAACATCAAAAGTATGCTGTTTTAATGCAATTGACGGTGTCGGTTTGACTGCAATCCGGAATATTATATCATTGCCGTTGGTTATCCCGCCGCAAATTCCACCCGCGTGATTGCTGAGATAATTGCAGCCGTCACTCTGGTCATTATTTTCGCTTCCTCTGCTGAGCGCGGCTCTGAAGCCATCGCCAAACTCAATTGCCTTGACGCCGCCGATCGACATCATTGCGTGGGCCAGAACTGCATCAAGCTTATCAAAAACCGGTTCTCCCAGTCCGGCCGGGACATTTTTTATCCGGCATTCCACCACACCTCCGACGCTGTCACGTTCCGACATGGCTTTTTTTATCTCTTCTGCCATAAGCTCAGCAGCCCTGGCATCGGCGCAGCGCACCGGATTTTTCTCAATTTCAGCTTCGTCAAATTCAGATGCAACAACGTTTCCCACGCTCAGGGTAAATGCCGTTATCCGGATTCCGCTGTCTTTCAGTAAAAGTTTCGCCACTGCCCC
>CASECL010000254.1 GCA_949286445.1 uncultured bacterium
CTACCGTGATTTCCGGCTCAACAGCGCGTGTCACGCCTGGAGCTGCACCCCGTCTTATTTCATCCGGCGGTATCTGGCAGATAATCCGATTTTTCCGTTTGTTGAAAAATAATCCGGTAAAATTTTCAGCTTCCGTCCTGCCGGAAAGAGGTAAACAGAGAATAAAAAATTATTCCCGGTAAATCATGTAAATAAAAAACATGATACCGGGAATTTTTTTATTGCTTGAATCAGGGTTAAGCAAAGATTTTTTACTGCCTGATGTCCGGTTCTGAGTCCAGATTTTCAAGCGGAAATCTGAAGTGATCGCCCTTGTTTTTGTAAATCAGAGGTTTCCCGTCAGTATCAATATATTTTTTATCCAGATAATGCGGATAAAGTTCATCAAGATTTTGCGGATATCTGCCGTTTTCCACTTTAAAGGTTTTCAAAGCGAGGGCGGTTCTGCCGTAAACAATATTGGTACGTTGTCTGCGCGCCATGGAAACATCATGATCTATACCGGAAAAAATCTCCTGTTTTTCCAGTTCTTTCAGTAAAGGAATCCGGTCTGCCGCATGGCAGAATTTGCGGTATTTGATTATCTTGACAGCCGGAGAACGGAAAAAACTACCTATTGATGAATTGAGTTTATCTGCCGTAATATCCGGATTTATATAAAAACCGGCTTCACTGGGCAAATGCACACGCCACATTTCGCTCCATTTCAGAAGTTTGCGGTAATACGGAAGAAAACGTTTTTCTTCCGGGCCGTATTTTACCAGACACTCAATCCACATTTTGCGGGTGGCATTGCGAACCAGTTCAGCAATGCGCACCGGAGTGTCGTATGGAATCATTTTCTCGTATTCCGGGTACTTCATAAATTCCTGCATGGCTTTGTCTTTCTGCCCGGTCAGGCTGAATAACGCCGCCCGGTCAAGCACATAACGGATCAGAGAACGGAAATGGTTCATGGTATCAATGTAGAAAACATCATATCCGGATAACCTGGAGGCGGATCTTTCCAGTACCTTCAAGTGATTGATTACATCCGGAGAATCAAAGACCTTTAATGTATATTCACGTTTCTTCGGCGATACTGCGTTTTCTTTTTCACTCCAGCTGTACACACCGGAAAATGGCGGGGAAAAATCAGGATGGTTACGGTATAATTCTCTGGTTGATCTGCTCACCGCCTCCGCGTATTGATCAGAGGGCAGGGGGGTTAATACTTTATATGGCGTTATTCCGAGGGCGGCGGCCCGGGCGGACAATCTTTTTTCCGCCCACACTCCGGCACCGTATCCGGAAAGCCAGAGTACAAGGGAAAAAATCAGCATGATGCCGGAAAAAACGGGAATGCTTTTCCATGATGCTTCCTTTCTGCGCCAGGACCAGACAGTCCATATGACCAGAGCAATAATATTGATGATCAATAAACACATCATGGTTATAAATAAGGAATGATTGTTTTGACTGTTTTCCTGTATGCCGCAGAACATGCCGACCCAGCAGAGTAAGCCGTAATACAGCGGGGAAAAGGCTACAAAGTTGCACCACAGCAGTGTCACCGCCGCCCAGGGAAGGGCGATCTTCCAGGAGGAGGAATTTTTCCGGCAGGCAAGACAGCATAGAAAGACAACTATGCCGGAAAGTACCGCCAGCACAGTGATAAGAACAGTAAAGTCTACCGGAATAATAAATGCTTCGCTGGGCATTATATTAGCAAGGCGGGGATATTTCATCTTGAGCACAACATAGGCAATGGGTTTTCTTAAAAGTACAGTTCCGCAGCCCAGCAGAAATAATATTGCAACCGCCGCTTTGCTCCAACGCCGGAGTGAAACCGTGTCTTCTGTTTTTCCAGCACCAAAGCCGGTAATTGCAAGTGCAATGCAGAAAACTGCTGCAACTGTGATCAGAAAAATTCCAGACATACTTTATTTTCCTTTCTGCTGCAAATAAACTTTTTATTTCAAAAACAATTGATTCATCTTATACGCCGAATTTGCTGTAATCTGCAGGTATTATCATATCATTTCTGCTTGAGACTGCGTTTGCAGGGGGATGAAAACTGGGTTTTAAGGTTGTTTCATGCAGATTTACTGAATGCCGGGAGCAATTTTGCAATCTTTGGAAATTCACGGCAACAGTCAAATGATTGCAGGCAGAATAACAGAAAAAATTTCCCCCTTAAATTATGCTGAAAATTTTCAGATCATCAAAAAGTCCAGCCCTGTTACCTCCCTGTTTTTCATTTTTATACCCCGAGCTGAAAAGATGGAAGATGAATAATTTATATACCCCCATTATCATCTGCCTTACTGCTCCCTGCTCCCTGTTCCCTGCTGCCTGCTCAATTATAGCATGGAGAAAATAAAAAAGCAATACATTATCTTGAAAAATTTTGAAAATATTTTCATTTGCCGACAAAAGACGGGAAAAATATGCCGCTGCCGGTAAGGAGATATGGTTTTCCGCAATACTGCCTCTGACATAAGTTACGGCAAAATTGATCAATGATCTTAAGGTTGACTTTTTCATGATTGGTTGAAACAGGAAGAGTTTTTCTCCTGAATATGGTGATTTCCGGACGGCATAAGTGGCTTGGATAATGGTGGTACTGATGAACATAATAAAAAAGTGTTGTTTACCGGCAGACGCAGATTGTAAAATAATTTTCCGGAAAACAGAATGTTTTAAAATGAATTGATAACCAAAATATAACACAGTCAACAGGAGGTAAAAGAATGAATATTTATTACAGATTTGACACTTGCAGGGAATGTGATGAACATGGACAGATTAAATTGACGCCGCAAATACTGGCCTACGGAGATAATCCGCAGATAGTTTTTTCTGCGCTGAGACCGGGCGTTGACGGAGTAATTCAGCGTGTGGATTTATCCGCGGCGGCCAGTTGGCAGTTTGCCATTGATGCAGACCGCAACAGTGCCACAGTACCGGTATGCCGCACGCTGTCCGGGGACGTGGTTTATAATGCTGAAGAAAAGACTCTGACATTTCCGGCTGATGCGGGTACGGCGGAATTTCTTGCCGCGGTGGATGGCAAGGACCGGGTTCATCTCATAGCTGAACTTTACGGTTTTGATGCTGACGGCAAACGTATCTACCGTTTTCCCTGGATGATGACCGGAGTGATGCCGGTGGATACCGGGTTGGACGGCGATCCGGAAAGCGTGCCGGATGTTTATGTAAAAAAAGATTATTTTGACGGCGTAGTTGGCAGCGTGAACGACCTTTTGGACGCCATTAACCGGGAGGAAATTTAATATGGGAACTACGACAGAAAAACTTTTAGCGGTCTCTTCATCGGTTGATCAGATTGAAAATGCCATTACAGCCAAAGGCGGCACGGTTACCACGTTATCTTCTTTTGCTCCGGCGATCGAGGCATTGAATACGGTTCCGGCTCAAGGGGTTTACACCATTGTCAACTCCGGAGCAAATTGCTACCTCTATCAGTGTGAGGGTGACAGAATTGATGTGTATGGTACACTCAATGCCGATGACAACTATTATGGGGGAACGATGACCGTTTTTCCCGGCGGAAGCGCAAACTTCTACAATGGACAATATTTAGTATATACCATCTCTTCCGGCGGTTATTTGAGCTGTTATTATGCTTATAATTCAGGGACTGTGTTGTCGGGAGGAACTGCTTGGGTTAATGAGCTATACAATGACATAGAAAATCACGGAACAACTCATGCAACTATAGCTGGAGGTACGGTTAATGTTTACTCTGGGGGTAGCCTTTATGATGGAAATATGTATTGCATTGGGAGTTCTGGTTTTATAAATGTTTATTCTGGAGGATTGCTTAATGGAGTCCTTGAGGGGGTGGACTGTAATATCTATTCTGGAGGAAGTGCTTTAATTGAATCTGGTTACGGAGATGGAGTACTAAATGTATTTTCTGGTGGAGTAATTGAGACTGGTACTCTTGAATATACATTGAATATTTCAGGAGGAATTGTTACAACCAAGGATGAATATGTCACCTGTAATACAATAAACATTTTTTGCGGAACTTTTAATGCAGGTATTTCGGAGATTTTTCTGGCATACAGCGCAACTGTACAAAATGGATTTTTTTCTGCTGGTATTTTAAATGGAGCTGCATTTAATGTTGCTTCCGGCGGTATTGCTTCTATAAATGAGCTTGCAGGTATTGTAGATGTTTCATCAGGGGGGAGTGCCGTAGTACCTTATGTCTCTTTTTATGGCGCCGTCTATGTCCAGGGCGAGGATGCTGTGGCTTACTGTTCAACCTGTTTTCAAGGCATTGCCTATGTATCCGGCGGAGGCGTATTTGACGGATGCAGTTCCGGACTTATAGAGGGA
>CASECL010000255.1 GCA_949286445.1 uncultured bacterium
AGGCATGCAGAGCACTTAAAAATTCACGCCGGATATTTATATATTCACCTACGGATGCGTCTTCCGCCTCCTCATTCAAATTTTTGAAAAACGCAGGATCTGTGGCCTTGGCAAGAGCCAGTTTCTCCTCATAACGGGCAAATGTCGCCTCCCTGGCGGAATTTTTCAATTCTCCCGACAGACGGATCAACTCCTCTGCAATCTCTTCACCGCGCAGTAAATCAAATTCATTCATCGCCGCCAGTTCCCCCAGTAGCCGGTAAAGTTCCTCCCGGCAGGGAAAATCATAATCAAACGATGCCTCCGGCAGAGTTATTGTCTGACATCTTGATCTGGTGGTCGGCAGAAGTGATGACGGATTGCCGGTAGAAAGTATCAGCAAAGTTTCCGGCGGCGGCTCCTCAAGGGTTTTGAGAAAAGCATTCTGCGAAGCATTATTCATCCGGTCGGCATCCAGAATTATTCCGGCTTTGCGCCGGGCCCGGGACACCCGGGTCAAGTAAAACTGCTCCTCAAAATAACGCATTGTATTCATCTCCGGATTGCCTCCGGAATCACCTACTTTTATCATGTAGGCCCGTCCCTGGGGATAAAGCAAATTCAAGTCCGGAGAATTCCCCTCTGCAATGCGGCGGCAAACCGGACACTCCGGATCAGGTACACCGTTTTCCGACAACGGACAGCAGCCGATCATGCTTAAAGCCAGAGAAAATTTTTTTCTCAGCCGCGGCGAAGATGCCACAATTAAAAAAGCATGCGCCAGTTTACCATTGGCCTCCGCGCGCTCAAGATTGCCGATCAATCCGGGAAACGCGGCCTTAATTTCCTCGTACAAGTTCATCCAGAATCCTTCTTATCTTTCCGCTGCTCTCTTCCACCGTGCCGGAACAATCCACTTTTTTAACCCGTTCCGGTTCACTGTCCGCCACTGCGGCAAAACCGGCTTTCACGGCGCGTTTGAATTCATCATCCTCCCCGTCAAAACGGTCCGGCACTGAAATATTTTTCTCGGCATTCTGAGCGCGGGACGCCATGCGTTCTGTATTCATTGCCGGAGGCAGAGTAAGCAGAAGAGTGCAATCAGGAGCACAATCCTGCATTGCCAATGCATTCAAACCGGCTACTTTTTCCAAATTCAATCCGCGCCCATATCCCTGATATGCAGTGGTAGAGTCAGCGAAGCGGTCGCAGAGAACCCAGTCTCCGCGCTCAAGTGCGGGGCGGATAACCGAATTGACATGCTGAATTCTTGCCGCCTCAATCAAAAGCAGCTCCGTCAATGGAGCAATCTCTTCCTCCGGATCATTATCTTTCAGCAACCGGCGCAGTTTTTCCGCCAGCGGCGTCCCCCCCGGCTCCCGGGTCAATACCACCGGAAACCCGAGTTTTTTCAAATATTCCCCCGCCAGACGCATCTGGGTAGTTTTCCCTGCGCCGTCAGAACCTTCAAAAGTAATAAATTTTCCGCGCTTTTCTTTTTTTTCCGCTGTTTCCATGTCCGGTTTCCAATTTTTTCAAAAAATATTACACAAAACATTATACAACGATTTGCCCAAAAGTTCAAATGGTGTTATATTGTTTTCATGCAATTTTTTTAAAAAAGGAATTTTACGATATGAATGAAAAAATGTCGAGAGATACCTATCTCTCAAAGAACGTCGGCTCCTTTGCCGGCGAAATTGTCATGAACGGCAGAAAATATGTCAAAGTAGAAGATCTGCGTTACGGCACCAATCCTCATCAAACCGCCGCCTATTACCGCCCGGCAGATGAATCCAACGGGGTTATCGGCGGCATGAAGATGCTTAAATCCGGTAAAAACGGTCTTTCTCAGACCAATCTGGAAGATATTTCATACGCGCTTAACATCGTTAAATTTTTCCCCGGCACCAAGGCCTGCGCGGTAATGAAGCACGTAAACCCCTCCGGAGCGGCGAAAGCCTGTTCCCCTGATGAAACTTTACGGACTGTGTATCTCAAAGCACGCGACGCCGATGCAAGAGCCGCGTTCGGCAGTGTGGTGGCATTCAGCTGCCCCGTTGACCAGGAGACGGCACGG
>CASECL010000256.1 GCA_949286445.1 uncultured bacterium
ACTGTCAAAGCTGTTGACATTGAAATATTTAACCTCAGGTATCGTCCGGCGCATCAAACCGGTCAGCACCGATCCGGGGCCGAATTCAATCATCATGCCGCCCCCCGCCGCCAATTTTCTGGCGCACTCCTCCCAGCGGACGCTCCCGGCAACCTGATCAGCCAGGTTTTTCTTAAGCTCCTCCACCGAACCGGCCGTCGCGGCAGTGAAGTTGTGGTAAACCGGTATTTCCGGCAATTTGATCGCCGCATTCTTCAGCACTGCCGCCAATTTTTCTCCGGCGGAGGCCATCAGCGGCGAATGAAACGCTCCGGCTACATTAAGCATAACCGCCCGTTTCACCCCGCGGCTCTTCAGGAGTTCCACCGCAGCGGAAACTTTATCCTTTTCTCCTGAAATCACAATCTGTGCCGGACTGTTGTAATTGGCAACAAAAACTCCGCACTCTCCGCACGCCTGACGCACAGTTTCCGCATCGCTTCCCATCACCCCGGCCATGCCTCCGTCAGTCGCGGCGCAGGCCTCTTCCATGAAACTGCCGCGCTGCTGGAGCAGTTTCAGTCCGGTTTCAAAGTCAAACGCTCCTCCGGCGTAAAGCGCACCGTATTCGCCCAGGCTCAAACCGGCACAGCCGTACGGCTTGATATCGCCGTGAAGTGCTTTGAATGCCGCCAGCGCGGCACAGCTGAAAGTGTATATCGCCGGCTGGCAATTCACACTCCGGGTCAGCTCTTCATCCGGGCCTTCAAAACAGATTTTACTGAGTTTATATCCCAGTATTTCATCTGCCATGTCAAACACCTTTTTCGCCTCGGCTGATCCCTCATAAAGATCCTTGCCCATCCCGGCGAACTGGGCTCCCTGCCCGGAAAAAACAAAAAAAGCCTTCATCTGAAAATCTCCATCCCATCCGATTGACCGGGGATAATGCTAAATCCCCCGTTTCCGAAATTATACTCCAACTGCCGCGGATCATTATCTTTTTCCATTATCCGCGCATACTCCATTTTACAATACACCTTCAGTGCCTTAAAGTCAAATTATCCCCCTCCCCCGGCAAAAAAACACATCCCCTGCCGGAGAACTTCAGATCCGGTCAATAATTTTCTCTCTTAAAACCTGCAATACTCCCAGCGCATGAGATACTTCCGCATCACATTCCAGATGCTCCGGAATATTCACCAATTCACTGCAGAGATTGTTCAAATCCTTGAGTGAACGTTTAAACAGACACTTTTTCAACGCGCTTTCACTGTCCGGTGCGGCAACCGCATCCCCGATTCTGCCGATAAGTTTGGCATACAAACAGGATATTCCCATGGCGTACTCCCGGTCACTGTCCGGGAAATGCGCCGCCGCCAGGAAATTCCACTCCGTCAGCAACGCGTCCAGCCGGGGAGTGAACTCCATATCTTCACTCTCCCTGCCTGAAGACACCTCATCATCATCTTCTTCATCCCCGGAGCTCTCCGGATCCCAGATAAAATAACGGTGATATTCCTCAGGGGAAACTCCGCTGGGCACCAGCCCGGGATCACGCATCAATTCGTCAAAAATAATTTCTTCTTCTCCCGGCAGATCAATGCAATGGGGCAACTCCCGGAAATAGCGGCTTATTCTCTTTTCATCACGCCGCATTTCCCGTTCCCATCTGAACTCGTCCCAGTTTTCAGAATGATGATTCAGAAAATGATTCATCTCACTTGACGGTTTTGCCGTTCTCCATTTTGCCGAGCCGCTCCAGCGCTTCAGCGGTATCTCCGCCCCAGAGTGCCTCGAGATTGTATTTTCTTCTCGCCTCTCCGGTCATCAGGTGAACCACTACGGAAATGTAGTCCAGAACAATCCAGCCCGCCTGGCCGGAACCGCTTTCCCGGTAAACCCGGAGATTGTATTTTTCTCTCAATGCACGCTCAATATGACCTGCCAGTGCCTGCAAATGCGTTTCCGAATTGGCAGTGGCAATCACAAAATAATCCGATATCGCCGTCATACCGTCCAAAGCGATTTTTATCGTATCTTCAGCCATTTTGGCATCAGCAAGTTCAACCACATCATCAGCGAGCTGTCCGGCTTCCGGAGCTTTTACCTTTTTCCCGGCTTCGATATTTTCCTCGGCTCCCCCGGAGACAATTTTTTCAGCATCCATACAAATGTTTCTCCCTTATGTATTTTTCCACACTCTCCGGTATTATATTAACCGTATTTCCGTGATTTTCCAGTGATTTACGGATAAAAGTGGAAGATATTTCCAAAAATTTCCCCTCCATCAGGCTGTTTTGCAGTTTTTCCGCCGTATCGTGTTCCCAGATCGACGGATCAAACACCCAGCCATGACGCGGATAGGTGATAAAACTGCATTTTTCCGCCAGTTCCCTGCCGTTTTTCCAGTCCTGAAGCGTACACAAGCTATCCCCGCCGATCAACAGCAGCAGTTCATCCTCCGGATAACGCAGAGTAAGAGCCTCCACCACCTGGCAGGTATAACAGGGCTGGTAACGCAATTCCCCCTCAATGCCGGAAACTTCAAGTCCAGGCAGACCTGCTTCCTTTACCAGCAGTTCCGTCATTGCCATACGGTCGGCGTAAGAAGCAATCGGAACACCTTTCTTGTGCGGCGGAGCAAAAGCGGGCGACAGCATCACAATATCCGCCTTTCCGCATTCCAGCGCGGCAGCCGCAATTGCCAGATGCCCGTAATGCGGCGGATTGAAACTGCCGCCGAAATATGCCCGCTTTTTCTTCACGCCCCCGTGCTTTTTCTTATTTGAAGTTCAATACTGACGGATCATAGAAATCCGGGGCTTTGTAGCCAAGCAGCTCAATGCAGGTGGCCGCCAGTGAACTTATTCCCAGACCCTCTTTGAGTTCCGGATAATATTCACCCTTGTTTTCCGGGTCGTAAATAATGCAGGGAACCTGATTGAGCGAGTGGCTGGTTTTGCGCCGCGGCACGCCGTCTTCGGTAAGCACGTTGCCTTTTTTGTCGTGTTCGATCATATCATCGGCATTGCCGTGGTCGGCACTGATTACCAGAACGCCGCCGGCTTTCTCCACCGCCTTGCGGATGCGTTTGACACAAAGATCAACCACCTCCATGGCAATAATCGCCGCCTGCATATCGCCGGTATGCCCCACCATATCGCCGTTGGGAAGATTGAGACGGATCATACGGCAATCACCCTTTTCAACGGCCTCAACTACCGCATCGGTAATTTCCGCAGCTTTCATCCACGGCCGCTGATCAAATGGAACGATATCCGAAGGTATTTCAATATACGTTTCCAGCGCAGGATCAAACATGCCGGATTTATTGCCGTTGAAGAAATAGGTGACATGACCGAACTTCTGTGTTTCACTGATCGCCAGCTGTTTCACTCCGGTAGCGCAGAGATATTCTCCCATGGTGCGGTCGATCTCCGGAGGATTGACCAGATAACGCTTGGGCGCATGCAGATCTCCATCGTATTCCATCATACCGGCATACATGACATCCGGACGCGGTGAACGGTCAAAATGAGTGAATTCATCATCATCAAACGCCGCAGTGATTTCCAGGGCCCGGTCTCCGCGGTAATTGTAATAAATCACCGAGTCGCCGTCCTTGATCGGGCCAACCGGAGTTTTGCCGTCATCACTGATCACAAAGGGCGGCAGATCCTGGTCGATGGCACCGGTTTTTGCCCGGAGATCCTTAATCGCGCTTACCGCGTCGGGATAAAAATCACCTTTGCCGCGGACATGAATATCCCAGCCGCGCTTTACCATATCCCAGTTGGCACCGTAACGGTCCATGGTTATTACCATGCGTCCGCCGCCGGAGGCAATCCGGTAATCGGACTTGAAAGAAGCCAGAAACTTTTCAAATGGCACTACATAGTCCAGAGCTGAAGTTTCCGGAACATCACGCCCGTCAAGAAGAATGTGCACCCGGATGTGTTCCACTCCCTCGGCATGAGCCTTTTCAATCATCGCCTTGAGGTGGTTGATATTGCTGTGAACGTTGCCGTCGGAAAACAGACCGATAAAATGCAGCGTACTCTTTTTGGCCAGCACATTGCCGATCAGATCTTTCCAGGTCTGACCGTTAAAGAGTTTGCCGGAAGCAATCGCTTCTTCCACCAGTTTTGCTCCCTGGGAGAACACCCGGCCGCAGCCGATGGCATTGTGTCCCACTTCGCTGTTGCCCATATCCGCATCAGAGGGCATGCCCACCGCGGTACCGTGGGCGCGCAACCGGGTGGATGGCTCGCTCTTGAGCAGCCCCTTCAACTCCGGAGTGTACCCCCGGGCAAAAGCATCGCCATCCGGATATTTGCCGAAACCCACGCCGTCAAGTATCGCCAGAACCAGAGGACCGCGCCGGGGTGTGAATTTGTTATTTTTCTTCAATGCTTCCAGCATAATATATTCTCCAAAATAATATGTTTTCTTTTGCTTCCAGTTAATTTTCAACCGGCGGACGGCTGTTTTCCCTATACTCTGCAGCCGTCTGCCGGTATTTCCCTGCCACCTTATCAGCCGGATCAATCAGAATATCCGGGACTGTCCTTCACCGGGGTCTTGTACCGAATTTATCAGGCACGCTTTCCTGCGATACGGGCGGGAATAACGCCGCGTTTGCTGCTGTGGCAGAATTCAATGAATTCGCGCACTTCCGGCACCGGCGGCAAACTGCGTTCGATCTCAGCCAGTGCGTTGGACGGAATCAGACCGCTGCGGTAGTAAATCCGGAACAGACTCTTGATAATCGAAATTTTCTCTTCTGAAAATCCAGCTCTCTTAAGTCCGACCAGGTTAATCATTTTCACCCCGCCGTTGCGCCCCTCGGCCATCATAAACGGCGGAATATCCTGTGAAAATACCGACCCGCCGGAAAGTATGGCCAGACGTCCGACCCGGCAGAACTGATGCATGCCGCAGAAAGCGGACATCAAAGCTCCGTCCTTGAGATGGCAATGCCCTGCCAGACCGGAGAAACCGACCATGATAACATGATTGCCCACCTGGCAGTCATGAGCGACATGGGTGGCATTCATAAACATATTGTCATTGCCGATCCGGGTGGTGTCC
Source organism: uncultured bacterium (assembly GCA_949286445.1). GTDB lineage: Bacteria > Verrucomicrobiota > Lentisphaeria > Victivallales > Victivallaceae > CASECL01. The sequence continues at coordinate 5,074 of CASECL010000256.1, forward strand.
ACCGTACCGGTATGAACGGTGCAGCCTTCGCGGAAAAGATTGTTGTCACCGATCTCGAGGCAATGTATTTCGCCCGGCTTGATCGAGTGATCCTGCGCCGGCTGGCCAATGGCGACAAAGGGATGAAAGGTATTGTTTTTGCCGATAGTGGTGTACCCGTCTATATTGCATTGAGCAATCAGTTTGCAGCCGGAACCGAGCTTGACGTGTTCACCGACAAAGCACATCGGCCCGATTTCAACATCATCCGCAATCTGGGCTCCGCTCATTACAACGCTGGTAGGATGAATTTTGGCCATGGCAGTTCTCCTGTTTTTGAGGTATGTAAAAAATTCAAATGTGATTATTCTCCATTCGGAATTAATATACACTTCCGGCATGCTTTTTTCAATCTCCCATCCAAACTTTTTCTGCAAAACAGCTTGAAAAAAAACGTTCCGGATTGTAAGTTATAGATTTTGTAAAACAATTCATCAATTAAAAAACTGGAGTTTTATTTTATTATGAGAATGAGCAGACTGGTCGGCCGCAGAATCAAGGAAGTACCCAAGGATGCTTCCACCGTAAGCCACCAATTCCTTATCCGCGGCGGTTATGTCCGTCCGGTTTCCGCCGGCATCTACTCCCTGCTCCCGGTGGGGAAACGCATTGTTGCAAAAATTGAAAACAT
>CASECL010000257.1 GCA_949286445.1 uncultured bacterium
CACCACGTCATTGTCTTTGCCTCCGCAGCAGACAGCAATTATACCAATGCTACATATTATGATGTTCAGACCTAACCGTTTCATATCCAGAGTCATCCTTTTACAGTCTTGCAGTTATAACATCCCTTTGCTCTCTCCCTCCCCCCGTCTATTATACTCTGATATATTTATTATGTCAAGTCAAAAATGTTTTTTCTGTTCTGTGTGTATCTCCCGGGGTATAAAACCGGAAACTTTGCTGTCGGTATAATCAATAATTTTTTCCGCCGCTTCTGCTGCTGACATTACGGCAGTGTCCAGTATTAAATGCGGCATTTCCCATGCTTCGTAATGTCGACTCTGGATTGCCTCCCAATCCGGCAATGCCAATCCGGGTATATCACTCTTGCGGCACTCCGCCCGTTCCCGGTGCAATGCCGGACTACTGCAAATAAATTCAACCTCCACTGCCGGACAGTCAACCTCTGCTGCAGCAAGACGCCACCAGTCACGGGTCAGCTCCAGCGGATTGACACAGTCGGCAATAACAGACAATCCATTTTTCAGCTGGTCTTTTGCCAGTTCACACATAATTTCATAGCCCTTGCCGGCTATTTCTTCTCCTCCGGCGACCGCCCCGGTGCGCAGCGAAGCCTGTTCCAATGTATCAATTCTCAAGTGACACACGGCGATTTTTCCGGCCAATTCCCGGGCGACAGATGTTTTGCCGCAGGCCGGCAGCCCCCCGAAAATAAACAGCACCGGTTTTAACGGCAATATTTTACACTTTGACTGCATGCGGATTTTTTCTCTCATACAGGTAATGGGGCATATCAATGCCCCGATAATGCCTTACTCCGGTATCAATCAAACTCAATTGATTGCGTTCCGCCACCCTCCGGGATGATATATTCATATCCCGGATAATTGAATAAATCGCCTCTGCATTCAATTTTTCAAAAGCGTATTCCATACATCCCCGGGCGGCTTCTGTGGCATAACCTTTGTGCCAATATGCTTTCTGAAAAAGATAGCCGACCTCCAGCAGATCACGATCTTTCCAATGCTGTATTGTCAACCCGCACTGACCAATAATCCGGCCGTTTTCACGGAGTATAACCGCCCATAATCCCACGCCATCATCCCGGTAACGCCGCAATTGTTTTTCCAGCCAGACATTTACTTCCCCAGCAGTGAACGCTCCTTCATACGCCCTCATAACTTCAGGATCCTGAAGTATAAGGCATAATGCAGAAAAATCCTCCGGTTTCATTCTCCGCAATACAAGGCGTTCCGTCTCAAGAACTTTCAAAGTAAGATGCAAAATGGGAAACGGATTTCCCTGTTCATCTGTCGCCGAACGGTGATATGCGGTAAAGCCGCAGTGCTCATAAAATTTTCTCGCGGCAAAGTTATCTTCATTAACGTCAACATCGACCACTCCCAGTTTATTTATGGCAAAATCCAGCAGTCTGCTGCCAATTTTTCTGCGGAAAAAATCCGGTGCAAGAAACAGCATTTCCAATTTACTGTCCGCAATTCCCATAAATCCGGCTGCAGTACCGTCTGTCATTTCTGCAAAATACAACAACGGCACATCAAGCAATGCTTTTTTCCCCTCAGGAAGAAGTTTCCGCCGTTCCCCTACGGTCAGAAAATTATGTGTTTTGCTGACGGATTTTTCCCAGATTGTCAGCAAAAGCTCAATATATTCAAGTCTCTGTGCTGAAATATCAACTATATTCATTATTCAGTCTTCAAGTAAAATACCGTTAAATAATGTCTCAATTTACCTGTAATCTTACTTTATTCCAGCTGAATTAACGGCTGCCAAGGAGTTTAAGCCCGGCAATTCCGGAAAAAATCAACACCAGGCACAATATCCGCAATATGGATGCCGGTTCATTGAGAAACACCATCCCAAATATAACTGTCCCCATTGCTCCGATGCCGGTCCAGACCGCGTAAGCCGTTCCCAAAGGAATTGACCGCATTGCCAAAGCCAGCAATACAAAACTGGCAATCATGCCAATCAAAGTAATCAGTGTCGGCCATAACCGGGTAAAACCGTTAGAATACTTCATCCCCACCGCCCAGACAATCTCCATAAGTCCGGCAACAAACAGCAAAATCCAATTCATTTTTCACCTTGAAATAACCGGGGCCGTCCCCGAAATCTTCTGCCGCGGGGTCGTCCCCGTGGAGCAGTAATATAGCATCAGGGTATTTTAAATTCAATCCGGTGTCGTTTTTATAAAGGTTATTTTACTCTTTAAGCTGTTGTTTTTATGATATTACAAGACTATTTGACTGTGATTAAATAATTTTCCAGCTTAATCGTTTTCATTTTCACCCTCCCCGCTGACAGATGAAATATCTAAGAAAAAAATGATAATTAAATCCTGCTCTGATCTAATTTAAGCATATTTGTCAGGCATAATATAAATTCAGTATATTTTACTGACTGCAGAAATTCACCGGATAAAGCACTAGAAAGGCACGGAGAAATATAAAGTATCAATCAATTTTTTCAATCTGGATCAAAAATAAACAAAAAAAAAGCGGCCCGTCAATGAGCCGCCGAAATCAAATCATACTGCCAAGATCAGGCCTTGGTATATTTGCCGGTACGAATGCAAGCCGCGCACATTTTCACCTGCTTGATCGTGCCGTTATCATTGATGCGCACGTTCTGAACGTTGACTTCAAAGGTGCGCTTGGTATTTTTCACCACGTGCATACCGATACCGCCAACCTTTTTGGCCAAACCTTTGCGGACGATATGGCCGCCACTGGCCTTGCCTTTTCCGCAAATGGAGCAAACCTTACTCATTTTTCATATCTCCGTATTAATCAAATATATTTCAGAATAATAAAATGGTGGGTTGACCGGGACTCGAACCCGGGACCACCGCCTTAAAAGGGCGATGCTCTACCGACTGAGCTATCAACCCGCCGAAAGCTCTTTCATGGTTTCCTGC
>CASECL010000258.1 GCA_949286445.1 uncultured bacterium
AATTTTGAGCTTGCGTACGACAGTACGCGGCGCTCTCATTTCCTAAAAACTGTCTCAAAATAGGGTTTTGCATAATCGACTGCTTAGAAAATGCCAGAGGAAAATAACCGGAGGAAGAAAAAATATTTAAAAATTGCTTCAGTCTTGCAGCCGCTGTTGTCTTCATGAATAATAAAATTACCGTTTTCCCCGGAGTGAAACGGAGAAAACGGTATTGTGTCGCAGTGTTTTTTCAGATATTTTAATTACGGCCAGACAATTTTATCTATGACTTTGTCATTTGCCAGCAGTTCGACTACCGGAGAATTACGTTTCTGCCGTACATAGGGTGAATAGAGCAGATATTCATTGTCAGGAGTAATCGATTTGCCGTTAAGTTTATATTGTCCTTTGTACGCTTCGGTCGGGGGGAAATAGGTTATTTCCATATTCACCCCGGCGGTATTTACAAAGGTTACCGACGGACGGCTGCTGTCGTAATTGCGGGTGGAGATTTTTGCCTTTTTCAGGATCAGCTGCTTGAATTTTCCCAGTTCCTCATTGACATTACTGCCCTGAAGTTCCGGAGTGATTTCGGTGCATTCCAGAATCCAGGCTCCTTTGCGGCAGGAGGTGTCCAGCAGGGAAAGAACATCGTAATTGCGCGGCAGGCCTTTGGGCGAATCAAATTTGTTCCACACATACGGCTCCAGCGTCCGGAACGCGAACATCATGCTTCCGGTATGGCATAATATCCAGCCGTCTGCTTCAACACGTTTGACAATGCCCCGTTTGGTGAACGGCACATAAATCTGATAGCGTTTGCCACCAATGTAACTTTCCGGCACGTTGTAAATGCCGATCATGGTGTTTTCATGCTGGAAAACCCGGTGGAACGGATTTTCACCGTACCCGAAATCATTCCGGTTCACCATATCCCGCGGCCGGCCGGGATTGTCCTGGCAGACGGAAAATACGCTGTCCGGAGTATTGCTCTTCCAGTTCAGGTAATTGCGTTTAATTTCCTTGTAGCCGTAACGCTTGTCCGCATTTTTCAGGTCGTTATGTTTCACCAGCATGGAAGCAAGACCGTAATTATTTGACTGGTAGCCGTATTTGTAATATTTCGCATCATTATCTTTGCTGTAACTGCGGTAAATGTAGGGGTAATTCCTGCTTTTTTCAATTTCCGCAATTTTCCGGTTGAATTTAAATTCACCCGGGTAGGAGAGATAATAGAGCGTGGTCGGCAGACTTGCACGCGCTGCTCTCAGAGAATCAATGCTGTAAATTTCCCCGGTAGGAGTATTGAGGAATATCCAGCCTAAAATGCTTACGGCCTGCATATTATGGAAATTGGTCAGCATATTGTTCCAGCCCTTGGAACGGTAGGGGCAGGCAATGTAGGCTCCGTTGTTCCAGGCGGGAATCAGTGAAGCGATAAGTTTCTGATACATTACTTGAGCGGCCTGCTTCACCTCTTTATCTCTGGCGTACTCCGCCAGTGTCCGGATAAACATGGCATCGCATCCCAGATAGGTGAATGCATCCATTTCAAAGTTGTTGTCAAAAAAGAAGGTGCGGAGCATTTTCATCAAATGAGCTTTGGCGGCTTTGTGAATTTTTGCCTGAGTATTGCCCTTGACATCTTTCAGGTCCGGCCATTCTTCTGCGCCGAGCAGTGCGGCGGTGGCCAGCATGCAGGACATATTTATAGTGCCGCGGAAACTGGTCAAGTCAAAAGATTCAATAAGTTTTTTGGTTTTGACTTTGTTTTCCGCGCTCAGATTTTGATTGGCGGCAAAATATCCCTGCATGGCGGAATGGGAATAAAAATCCCGTTCCGACTTGTTTTTTATGGCATCAATTCTTTCCAGTGCATGGTCAAACGCCTGTGAAATTACCCGGTTTGCCTCTTTTATATCCGTGCCGGACTGCAGTCTGGCGTAGGCGTATGGTGCAACGTATTTCAAATCAATACTTTTGTCCGGAAGTTTGATGGCAGAAAACTGCTTCATGGCGGCGGTGGCACGCTCCTCAAAGGTATTGCCTTTGAGGATAGCAATTTCCCGGCGTGGCGGCAATGGTTTGAATTGAAATTCCGTGGCGGCGGCAGACAGACCTGTCCCCAGTAAAAATAATGCAATTGAGATGTTTTTCATTTTCTTCCCCGGTTAATATTCCATTGATTCTGGTCAATTGTAATTGATATCGGACGGTTTTTCCAGCGTCTTTCCCGATCGCGAACATCGATGCTGACGGTGGCTTTGCCCTGTTCATCCACCTGAGTCTGGATGCCGAAGCGTTCCCGCGGGTCAATCATATTATTCATGTGATTGCGTTTTCCGGTGATGACTTTGGCGTCAATACTGCCGTCATGAGGCACCATTACGGTAAGGAAATATTCCTTTTGTCCCGGCATCAGATCCCGTTTGGAAAATACCGCAAAATCTACAGAATTCCACAATTTCGGCTGATACTGCACTCCGTACTGATCGCCGCGCCGGGGATGGAAATAGATGGTCATGGCGCGGTTTTTCTCCGGATCGAGCATGGAACTGAAGTAATTGATGCCGTACTGTTTAACATTCGGTATATGCCACACCGGACCGGCGGCGGAGTTGTCGAGGGATAATCCCGGGGTGTATTCGTCCAGGACAATCAGGTATCCTTCGCGGGTGAAAAGCATTTTCCGGGTCCAATCCGAGTCATGGGAGAAAATCCCTTTGTAATCCACCCGGGCAAAAAGATCTCCATTGCGGTCTTCGGCTTTGCTGCCGGAGAGAAGGCCGCCCTGCTGGTGATCGGCGTACATGCTGCGGGGGCATTCGCCATTGACGGCAACTTTGATGGGAGCGCGCAGAAATTCTCCGGCGATTTTTCCCGGATAGGAGTAACGGAAATCAATTCGGTTGTAGTTGGTGTTGAAGTCAACTTTTTCCTGATAGTTATTGAAGTTCAGTACCGTCAGACCGGGCTGGCAGATAACTTTCAGCTGTTTTTCCGGAGTGATGGAAACCACCCCGGAGAGGGTACTGCCGGAATAAACTTTCTTCAATGCCGGATCATTGGCGGAACCTTCCGGGAAATACTCTATGGAGAGATTTTCCGGGATGCGGTCAAATTTTTCCAGAATTTTTCTTCCCGCCGGTCCGGAAATGGCCAGATCATCCAGCAGAAGTTCGTAAGTGCCGTCGCTGGGGGCAATGTCACGGTATTCCCGATACCATTTCACGGTTTGGGGAAATTGATTTTTTGCTCCTTTTACCGTATTTTGCAGATTGAGGGTAATCGTGTTGAGGATAAATTTGTCGGTAAGATTTTTTTGCCCGTTGGGATTGCACCAGCTGTATCCCAGG
>CASECL010000259.1 GCA_949286445.1 uncultured bacterium
AAGATGACAGCTATTTCCTGGATCAGGAAAATAAACAGCTGCTGCTTAATGGATTACCAGGCAATCTGGACAGTACGTCAGCTGTTGCGTGGCTGGGACGGCGGCTTACTGCTTTTGATGCGGAATTGAGTGTTGACCTTGACTTTGAGCCGGGAGAAAATGAAGAAGCCGGGTTAACCGCATTTTATTTTGCGGAACACCACTATGATATTGCCGTGGTTCGCCGTCACGGAGTAAAGCGTTTGATTGTCCGCCGCCGGATCGCCGACCTTTGCGCTGAAACCGGCGCGATTGACTGTCCGGCAGGAAAAGTCCGGATTGCCTTAAGATGTGAAAAAACGTTAATCCGGCTGGGGATTTATGTCAATGGAGAATTTCTTCAGTTATCCTCCGGCTCCACCCGTTACCTCTCCTGCGAAGCGGCAAAGGTGGGATTTACCGGGGTATTTCTGGCCATGTATGCCACCGGCAATGGCACCCGGTCGGAAAAACCGGCCGTATTCAGCAATATAAATTACAGCGAATAAAGCGGGTATAACGAAAAATCCGGACTTGAAGTATAAAATTCCAGGTCCGGATTTTTTTATGCACTCAAAATAGTATTGTCTGTCTAAAATATTTCCAGCCTGCTTCCGGATTCAAGAACAATTCCACCGGGGAAAAATACCCTGTTGTCAGAACATTCAGCAGAAACCATATTGCCGTTAAAGTTGACTTCTGCAGGAGAAAAATCAAGCGTTAACTCTTTTAAATTAAAAGTTCCGCCCCGAACTTGAAGTTTGGCTTTGGTATGTTTCTGTTCAAATATTCCCCACACATCCCCAAGTGTCCAGGGAATACTTACGTCTTCCCCTACCGGAGCAAAACCAAGCCTCCCCTCCCCCGCATCAAAGGAAAATCCGGCATAGGCACATAAAATGCCATAAGATGCCATGCTTCTGGCATAATTACTGCCGCATTCAATTTCATTATAAGGATTGCGATTGCTGCCGTCATAACGGGAGACAATACTGCGTATAACCTCCTCTGCTTCAGCCTTAAATCCCTCCCGGAGCAAGTGAGCGGCAAATGTCCATTCAAATCCATGCATGGTTTCGCAATTGTATGGAAGCGGTATTGCCGGCATATTTTCTGCGTCCGGCCAGGTGCACATCATCACACCGCTTTCATCATTGTATGAGAACACCCGTCAGGTATTGACAACATCCCGCATATTTTTTTTGAAATTATACCGGAAAATCGACTGAAGTGTCGAACGCAGCTGTTCCCGGTCAAAAATTCTCCCGATACCGTAGGTTACCGCATAATATTCGCCCAGCACTGCATCTATTTCGCAGCCGTAAAAACCATATTGATACTTGATTTCTCCGGTTTCTCCGTTCCAGTATTTTTCCACCGCCTCTCCGCCGCAGTCACGGCGCAGCAGCTCAATATCGGTTAAATCAATTTTCTGAGCCAGAAATTCACCGTTAAACAGATTTTCCCGGATATATTTTCTGCCTTTTTCCGCCAGTTCGCGGCATAAAACGGCAAATTTGCTGTCCCCGGCAAAATCCGCCATCGTCGCTCCAGCCAGCAATGCCCCGGTGTAGTGACCGGTCAACCATGAACTTACACCAAATAACTCCATATCCAGCGTATGATGTGCCCTTCCTGTGATCACCCCCTGCTGTTCAATATCCCAGCGGTCAGGATTGTTTTCGCTCCAGGCGTATTCAATCGTGCGCCGGATATCCGGCCAGTAATGCTTCACATAACCGCCATCACCGGTAATTTTCCAGTCCCGGAAAATTTTCATCACATCGCCGAACTGTCCGTCAACACACGGCCGGAAAAATTTTTCATCTGCCTTTATGCCAAGCGGCAACATCACCCGGAAATGACTGCCGCCAAAGCGGTCAATACTGTTTTCCAGGTGGCTTCTGCGCATGCTTTTTTCTAAATCCGGAAATAAGAAAGGCAATGCCTGAGCGTAATTCCATACATGAGTGCAGGATCCCTCACAGGATCCGTAATCCATTCCCACGCCTTCCCAGCCGTAGAACGTACCATCTTCCAAACGCAGGCAGGTCGGACTTTTCAAAATGGAAATATTGGCAGATATTCCATCAATCGCCTCAGCAGGTAATGAACTCTGATATAAAGCATCCGCAAATTCCCGGCTGTTTTTTCTCAGGATATCATACCGGCCGGCAAATTCAGCAGCAGATGCGGTGGAATTTTTCCATAATACTGCATAATAATTTTTCCACTGTTTTTCAACCCCGTAAAGCTCTGCCATTTCGTCTGCATCATGCCGCCAATCATTTCTCCGGTTGGGGATATTCCAGGAGATTATAAACCGGCATATCCGGCTTGCCCCGGGTGACAGAGTGATATGAGCTGCCAGCAACCCATGATCCAGTTTACTCCCGGCCTGCTCTTCTGATATGGAATTGGATGGATAACTCCGGTTGGTGAATTTTCCCCCGCGTCTGACATCATGGTAATACATTTCCATCATATCATGCCAGCCGCCGCGGTAAAGGTATTCCTGGGCAGAAAAATCACAGTCTTCATCCAGCAGTTTAAATGTCATGTCGCCGTAATTAAGATCGTCTTCACTGACTCCGGAAGAAAAATAAATTTCCCGTCCGGTCAACCGGTTGAAACGTGTCTTATTTTGCCAGGGATTTCCGGCTACTCCAATTACGGTATAATCCAGAATTTCATTTGAATTATTGCATATTTCTATTTCAATTGCGCACACCGGCAAACTGGCGGAACGGGAATCACCGGGAATAAGCGGACTCCAGCCGGTAATAGATGCTTTTCCAGGAAAAGATTTTTCTCCGGAAAACTCCACCCTCCCGAAAGGATATTCGCCGTAAAAACAGTGTTCTCTGAAATGAGGCCATCCCGCCATGGTTTCACAAAACGGCCCCCAGCCGAAGCCACTGTAATTTTTCCCTTTGGTGTATTCGCCAGCCGGGTTGCCGGAGTAATCTCCGGACAATATCCTGAAATCTACTATTTCTCCCGGTGCGCCGTTTTTCTCCACCCTGACGGCAAAGTGTGTATATCCATTAAGCCTGCCTTTATCAGAAGAATTGAATATTTCCCAATCAGTCAGCGAACCATTTCCGGACAAACCTATACTTCCGGCACCGATTCCTCCCAGCGGCATTGAAATCCGTGAAGTTTTTTCTTTGGGGCAGAACATAATGGACACTCCTGTTTTCAGGAAAAATTATTTTTCCCGTTCAAGTTTATGTGTAAAAAGCCAGTCCCAGGTCGCAGAATCTGCTGCTGCGTAATCCCAGACATTGTGGTCGCAGCTGTCATATTCGTGATAAATAACCCGGCAATTCCCTGCTTTGCGAAGCGCCTTTACCATGTCCCGGGACCGGCGCACCGGCACAATTTCGTCCGCTGCACCATGAAAAACATTCAAAGGCAGGGAAGATAATTTTTCCGCCTGTTCAACATCACCTCCGCCGCAGACAGGAATGGCGGCGGCAAAAATTTCACCGTGGCGGGACAGTAAATCCCAAGTCCCGTATCCTCCCATGGATATTCCAGCCAGATAAAAGCGCGAAGTATCAGCCGCAAACTTTTCTGCCTCCATTAAAAAAGCCTGATAAGCCATCCCCAGTTCAGGTGAAATTCTTTTTGGCATGGTAGGCTTCAAACTATCCCACGGTGTCTGAACCCATCGGCGTTCTTCCGGGCATTGCGGGCAGATCAGCAAAACTTTCAAACGGTGTTTTTTGATATATCTTACCAAGTCCGGTACTACATGAAATAATTGAGAAACATTATCACTGCCCCTCTCTCCGGCACCATGAAGAAACATCATTGCCATGGGAGGGGATGTTTTACTCCAATCTCCGGCTTTTATGCGGCAATAGCCGAGTTTCTTTCCTTTTTTCTCCAATACACACTGTTCTATTTCCGGAGAATTGGCCAGTTTCAATACATGTTTTTTAGTTAACATAGCATACACGTCCTTATTGTTTTGAATTAATGCAGGAGAAGTTAATCCAGAAAATAACAAAATACAAGTTCAGTCCTCCAGATAACAGCACATATTTTCATTTTTTAAGCGATATTTGCAGACTTTCTGCCGAAATGGTTAATCTTTTACCGGAAAAAATAAAAAATGGACCAGATCTGCAGTTTCCAGCAAATCTGATCCGGGGCAGCACATGCCAATCCTCTTGCAAACGCACAGGATTTATACAAATTATCTACCGTAATTCTGTCAAGCAGAAATTCTGAATATTTAAAATTTTCTACCAGTTGTCCATATCGCCGTCAGTGCCGGGAATATCTGGTGATACCGGGCTGACTCCGGCGATCACGCCGGAGCGGTAAATTTTCAATTCAGCTTTTGAGTACTGCATAAT
>CASECL010000260.1 GCA_949286445.1 uncultured bacterium
CGCCTTGATTTTTTTTGTCATGCGCACGATCGGGCAAAAATCGGCATTACCAGGAAGATTATTCCATAAACGCTGGCGTTTAGCTCTTGAAGAATGAGTTTCATCTAATACAAAATATTCATCCGGAGGCAGTGCAAAATCATAATTTCCAGTTTTAATCGGAGGTATTGGCAGTTCATCATTCATAAGAAACTCATAAAAAAACCACACTCTTCTTGAGTATATGCTGTGTATTTTTTGCTGAATTAGTGCAAGCAACTCATTTTTATTGACGTTTTGAAATAAAACTTTTAATATTTGCAGGTTAATCCCTTCGTGTTTCAATGCGAAGAGTAAGTGTTCTTGCCATGATCCATTTGTTTTAAATTTCTGAGGGAAGAACTCTTCTTCACCATCTGGAAGAATTTCTTTTGTTCTCACAGGTTGAGTTGTCAAATAAGATCGTTTATATGGCAGAAGCACGTTCAACGAAAAATGCTGAATCAAGAAATTGTACCCTATTGAATCCATATTCAAATCCTCTTGCTTTAATTCAGTGCAAAGTGTTGTCAATAGCAATATAATTACTTTTTTATCTTTTTCAAGCAGTTTTATTACAAAAACAAGAAACTCTAAAAAAATAGTTATTATTTCCCATATTAGACGCTGTAATAATTACTTTTAATTTATTTTTCATAAAACGGATTATTTTTCTTCCAAAACGCTTATTTGAAATAGTCCTTTTTGTTTTTTGTTATCAAAATTTTTTCGTAAATTCTGCTGTCTGGTTACGTTTTTCAGATGTGGTGAAAGGTATGGGCGGGCAAAGAGAAGATTACGCTCAAAAACGGGGTGTGTCGGATTTTTGAGGTAACACACTCCGTCGCTAAAGCTATGGAGTGCAAGTACCGGCCTCCACAGTTTTTTTGCGGAGATTCCTGAGCTGTTGAGCTATCCGGGAGAGCAAATTGGCAATATGGAGAGCTGATCGCATTTGTTTTGAGCTCAAGATTGCGGGATCTTTCGGGGGAGTGAAAACAAAAAAGCCAGTCGGATTGACTGGAGTATAAACAAAACGGTTGGCGGGCCCCGGACGCCAGCCGGAGGCGGCGAGCGTGAGCATCGCAGGCAAAGCCGGGAAGCGCAAGGCAATCACACAAAAAGGCAGCCAGCATGAAATGATGGCACGAGGTAATAGAAAAAGCAGAGGCGGAAACTTATTTCCAAACTCTGCTTTAATTTATTACTCTGCCTTTTTTACCAAAAGCAAAATCAAGACAAAAAAAATGGTGGCGGATTTTTATGCGAATCAAAACTCGATTCGCATTTTTTGTAACTCTTTGATTGTCAAAGACTCGCACAAGGACACCGGAATTCAACTCAAAAATACTGTTTTGAAACAAGCAAAAATGGTCTCCATTTATCAGAAAATAATATCCGGGACACCACAAAGAGAGCCGCAACAAACAATTTCACCGATCGCCAAAATCCGGCCTGTTATTTTATCTTTCACGAAAATAATTGAATTTTGGAATTTATAAAATCACGCATATCTTCTATAGATTGCTTTAATTGTTCTTCTGTAAAAGGATTATTTAACTTATTCTCTGGATGATGTATTTGATGACGGATATATTTAGTCATTGGAATTAACTCATTCTTAGTTATTCCAGAATTACATTTTCGTTGGTATTGTACCGTACTTTTTCCTTTTAAAAAATCCTCCAACCATCCTTGCTCTTCTATATATCCGAATAATTCATTATGATATTCCTCTGATACTTCTGAAAAAGCAGAATAATTAACTTCGTTTAGGGATGGATACGGCATCAAATTTTTAACAAGCTTACAGATTATTTTATGATTGTCTTTTGTCTGTACTAAACGAATATTTTCAAAACCTAATACTTTTACAATATTAGCACTATGCGTTGTAATAATGACTTGTGAATTGTTTGTTTCAGCTAAAGATAATAATGCTCTCGTCAACTTCTTTTGGTTTTCAGTATGTTGAGATGTTTCTGGCTCTTCAATCGCATAAATTACGCTAGGAGCGTTAATTTCTTCTTGACGCCTTTCTACTTCTGCACGGAAAAAATTTAATAAAATCAGCCTTTTTGAACCACTGCCGCGTTTATTGATAGGTATGTTTTCATCTCCAGCGATTGATACATTCTTAAAGACATCAGACCATTTTAAACTGTTTGCAGCAGGAATTATTGGGTTCAGAGAATTTGCTATTTCGGGATTCATTTCTTGAAGCTTTTTTAATGTACGCTTTGAAACTTCCTTTAATTTTTTCTCTACAGTAGATGCGACCTCTGTTAGCGTATTCTGCAATGTTTCATCTTTTAAAATTTCCTTTACAGCCTCTTTTAAAGGATCTTGCACTTCACTATCACCATCGCTGTTTTTTCTATCTGATTGAAATAATGAATATAATGGAAGATATTTCTGTAATTTTTCCCATATTGATTTTGTATCACCTTTTGTGATATCTATTTCAGTAAGTTGTAAATTTAAATCTTGTTCATAATGTTTCCAAATAGCAGATCTCATTTCAGCATTTATGCTTTTATTTGTGCATAAAATACTATTTTCTTCAATAATTTTTCTTAATTCAGAATCTTTTTTTTGTAACAAGTTATTGCAATTGGAATTTGTGGGATGCAGTGCTTTTATATATGTTTTTGCTCCTCCTGCATTGGGATATCGTTTTATGATTTCCAATTTTTCATCTTGATTAAGAAGATATTCATTCTTTAATGATGTTTTATTTGTCGAGTCTATAATAATCTCGCTTGGCAACTCAGAAAAACATACTGTTATACAAATATCATTATTTTGATTTCTCTTAGAATCTACATTTATATCATCTTTATCCAGCTTAATGACACCTTTATTGTCATTGAAAAATACATCCAAAGCTTCTAAAACACTCGATTTTCCAATATCATTTTTGCCAACAAATGCCGTTAAATTATCAAGCTCGACATTTATTTCATCTTTATAACCTCGAAAATTTTTAATTGAAATTTTTTGTATTTTCATAGAGAACTCCAATTTTATATTTACTCATTTATATATTTATCCGCAATGTCATCCCAACGAGGAATAGAGAGTTTCTTTTTGTAAAAGGCTTGATAATTGCTCAAAAACTCTTTTTTCCAAGTTCCAGCAGTTCCATGTGTTTTGGGATTTTGATATACCGTTTCTTCCATAGCCGAAATAAAATGTTCCAAGCAAGTAAACATCTTAAATTTCTGACGGCTTGTCGAATACCAAACACCGGGACGAATTTTATGGACAACATTAGCTTTCACTTGAAGATTCAAAGGCCAATTATCCATTCTGCGGGTAATCTCCCAGACTTTTTTAATCCAAAGATCTTTTATTGTCACAATGCCGTCATCGCTCATATCATAGCCGAAAATCAGATAATCAACATCAAGCATATATGGCTTTTCAACTATCTCCTCTGCGTACATCCTAAAATCTGCAATATCAAATCCGGGGGAAGCACTGCGATTAAATGCTTTTACTTCAAGCAGATTTTTAGTTTCATCACCCGGAGATAAAAAGAAATCGGGCGGCATTTGAGTATTCTCATTTACAGCATAATCGATGTTGCGTTTTTCAAGCCAGCCTTGCAGCCACTCTTGAACAATATTGCCTACAACATCTTTTTGCTTTACAATAATATTGACATCTCCCAAATAAAACTTGATCTGCCCTTGCAACTCCTTGATTTTGTCTTTTTCAAGCAACCATTTATAAACACCCATCGCATCAAGTTTCATTTTTCATTCTCCTTTACATATATATTCAAAACTCTTTCAGCAACCTTTGCAATTACAGGGACAACAACTGTATTACCGAGAAGATCATAACCAGACTCAACATCAATGTCAAATTTAAAATCATCAGGATAGCCAAAAAGGCGCAAGCCTTCACGAAGAGACAAAGTGCGCAAACCATGCCCGTCTATAACATATAAGTGTTGCATATCCATTGCGACAAGAGTTGGAGCAATTCCAGTGGGGTCAAGTATCTTGTTTACTTCGAAAGACATTTTCCCTGCTACAATGTTATAACCCAAAGGCAAGGTCGGATCTTGAACTCGCTGTACTCCAACTTTCTTTTTGGGATATTCAAGTTTCAAATACCCTTTATCGACCAAATCGTCAAGCATCTCTTTCAAATTTTTATCTTCAAAAAACGTTTTAATTTGCTCAAGAGTCAAAGGCATTCCATCCATCCAGTCGATTCCGAATTGTTCCGCCCAGATTTTTTTTCTACGAGAGGTCAATATTGCTGACAGAAGTTCCTTTTGCCGTGCAGAAACAGGGCCTTTATATTCAAAATCCCAACTGTGGATATTATTTGCTCCACCACGCTTATCCTTGATAGACTTACCATAGAGAGATTCAATAGGATAATGTTTGAGTAATTGAGAAATAAATGCACTGTTTTCTGTAGGCAACCCCTTTTCTATAACAGTCCCTAATGGATTTATTTTATGGGAAAAATTTTCCAAGCTTGGACATTCTTTTTTTGTTCCAACAATGTATATACGTTTTCTTTCTTGCGGCACACCGAACATTTTTGCATTTAATACGCGCCATGAAACTTTATAACCAAGCATATCTAAATGCTCTAATATTGTTGATAATGTACGCCCGATGGGGTCTGACGCTTTTTCTCTATCGTGGTTAACAAGACCTTCAACATTTTCAAGCACAAAGCCAAAAGGTTGTTTTTCTTTCAATATTCTTTCGACATCAAAAAAAAGTGTTCCTCGAGTATCTTGAAATCCTAATCTTTTACCTGCCGCAGAAAATGCTTGACAAGGAAATCCGGCTAAAAGAAAATCAAAATCTGGTAATTGTGCGGCATCTACTTTAGTAATGTCTCCATAAATGTTTTCATCTGGATGATTTTGTTTCAAAACTTTAACCGCATGAGGCTTGATTTCTGATGTAAAAACACAGCTGGATTTAAGACCTAATTTATCACAGGCAATTTCAAAACCTTTTCGAATTCCTCCAATACCTGCAAACAGATCAATAAATTTGACATCGGCTTCGGCAGAAGATACTGGCGCGATCTCCTCAATCAATGGAAAAAGAGACGGTTCTGATGAAAATGTTTTATCTTGAGGTACATCTTCTTCCATATCGACAATCTCAGACAATCCACAGTTCAACACCATGCAGATTTTCAAGAGAGAATCCATTGAAACATTTTCGTCACGTCCAAGCTTTGCTATGGATCTTGAACTCAAACCAGTCATCTCTTGCAAATCAGATTTTTTGAGATTTTGATCAATCAGCTTCTTCCACAATTTTTTATAAGTGAAACGCATTTTGCACTCCTATATAAGATACCCTGTACTTCATACAGTAATATATCATACCCAATAGAGAATTTCAACTCGGTTTCTTTACTTTGTTAAAAAAAATCTTTACCTATGATTGTATGTATCCTAAAATATGAAAAAATAAAATTTCGATAGGTTACGGTAGGATTCCGGTGTCACTGGTTTGGGGATTTTGAAAATGGTTGGAGTTTTGATTGAGCGATAAATGGTCTCGATTTATTGCTGATTCAAAACTAAAACACATGAGTTGGGGTGCCGGGGACACAGAGAGCAGGGTGTTTTGATTTGTGCAAAAATCCTTGAGGATTTATTTTTCTTTGATCAGAGAACGCATTTTTTAAGCATATTTGAGCATAAACGCGGTGTCCCCGGAAAAGGCAAAACGGAGAATTTCAGCTGCTTTATGGTGATCTGTCGTTCTCCGGATTCTCCAAACGGAGAATTTAAAACGAAAAAACACCCGAGTTTTTCGGGTGTTTTCTATACATAAGTCGTTGTATACCAACGCTTTAAAACAAAAATGGTGGCGGGACCCAGAATCGAACTGGGGACACAAGGATTTTCAGTCCTTTGCTCTACCGACTGAGCTATCCCACCATCAGCAACTGCTGTTCCTTAATATAGCACCTTACTGCTATTTTTCAACCTGAAAAATGCCTTTTTTACACTTTTTTTCCAACTTTTAACCAGAAAAAATAAAACGACATTCTTCAACATTTGCGCAATAGCTTGATTATTAAATAATTACCCCATGAAAAGTCAAATTGCTGAAAAAATAAAACATTCCAGCTTTATCTATATATTTTACCCTCAAGTCCGGCAAAAAAATATTACTCAGTTACGACCGGCAAACTTCACCCGGCACTCCGAGACCGCTTCCGGATTACCAAGTATCGTCAGAATATCCCCCTCCAGCAACCTGGTATCCCCACGGGGAACAATTATTTTGTCTTCTCGCCGGATCAATAATATCAACGCCCCGGTCGGTAACTGCGTCTCCGATAAACTCCGCCCATTCATTACTCCTGAAAGCGTTATCTCACAAGATATCATATTCCGATCCCCAGTGTCCTCGATCGACAAAGGTATACGCGGCGTTTTACGCAGCGGCGCCGCCAGCCCGAGCAGACGCGCCAGCGGCATTATTGTCATACCTTGCAGTAATACTGACGTTAAAACAATGAAAAATACCATGTGAAATAATAAATCAGAGTGTTCCACCCCCCCCATCATTGGAAAGGTCGCCAGCATAATCGGCGCACCTCCGCGCAATCCCACCCAGGATACTAATAACCTCTCCCGCCAGGAAAACGAACTGCGCCACATTCCGATAAATGTTGCCAGCGGACGCGCCAGCAACATCAGAAACACCGCCACCGCAAATCCCAGATATTTAGCATGCCACACCCGGGATGGAAATGCCAGCAAACCAAGCATGGTAAACAAAATCACCTGCATCAGCCAGGCCAGTCCATCGTAAAACTTTCCTACCCCGTTATGAAATACAAAACGGTGGTTTCCCATGGTCATTCCAGCAACATACACCCCCATAAAACCATTGCCGTACAACAATTCCGGCAATGCAAAAGAAGACAGCACCATCACAATGCCAAGTACATAATATAACCCATTATAATCAAAATTGATCCGGTTATAAAGCCAGACCGCTCCCATTCCTATGCCATACCCAACGCCGATACCAATAGCCATCTTCAACAGAAACATGGGCAATATCACCCAGTAATCTATCAATGGCATCAATTCGCCTCCTGCCGCCGCTTCCGCCGTGACCACACTGACCATGAATACAGTCAAAAATGCCGCCATAGGATCGTTGCTTCCGGATTCAAATTCCAGCAAAGGCTGCAATTTCCCTTTCAAACTGACACTCTTTGAACGGAGTATGGAAAACACCGCCGCCGCATCGGTAGAAGATACTATTGACCCCAGCAGCAGACACCAGGACAATTTCACCGGCGTCCCGGGAAACAGCCAGCGGCTGACGCCCCAGGTGAAAAAACCGGTAAACAGTGCTGTCAGCAAAACCCCGATACTGGACAAAATACCACCGGTAACAAATACCGATTTCACCGCTTTCCATTCCGTATCAAATCCGCCGGAAAACAGAATAAACGCCATGGCAATTGAGCCAATGGTATTGGCCGCGTGAGCGTTGTCAAACTCTATATGCCCAATTCCCTCGCTGCCGACAAGCATACCTATTGCCAGAAAAAGCAGCAGGCATGGCATATTAATTTGACTGGATATCTTGCTGGATAACAAGCTTATCAGTATAAGAAAGGCAAATACGCTTATTGCAATATATAATTCCATAAAAATTTATCTCCAGCCCGAAAATACAAAGTCTGACTTATTTACCGGTCACCCCCGTTAATAAACAATTCTCAGCATCAGAAAAATCACTTCTTCTCTTCTGCATGATCCAAAGACGCCCTGCTACGTTTTGAAAGCAACAGAAGATCCCGGATTTTCTCCACCGTCCCCGCTTTATCCCAGCGTTTTTCAAAGGACGGACTTTGAATAATCTGTGCTATCGCAGCCAGAGATTTCAGATGCATATTCCGACGGTCTGCGGTGCAGAACAGAAAAAACACTGCACGGACATTATCAGCTTCTGAATTAAAAACCGTACCATCCGGGGTTTTCACTACAATAAGTTTGAAAAGCCCCTCCCCTTCTATCATCAGATGCGGTATCGCCACCGCTGGAGTCAGCACCGTGCTGGAAGTGTGTTCCCGGCGCTGCAGCAAATCAGCCAATGCCTTGCGTCCGGAAGTCTGCGGACGGCCGGATACGCATACCTTTTCCGCCAGTTCAGCAAAACTGTGACGCCCGGGAAGTATCATAATCCGGCAATTTTCCACTATGCTGTCAAATTCATCTGCCACTATTTCATCCCGGGAACGGATAATTTCACGCAATTCCGTTTCCAGTCCGTGAAGCGGCATGCGGTTGCGGGTAATCCGGCGGACCAGATACATAAGGGCATACTCCAAATGAACTTTCCTCCCGAAGAGAAAGTACAATGCCACCCCGGCAATTATAATCAGCAAAGACATCTTGACCGCTCCCGGCCCCAGCTCAATAATCAGCAAGGCAAAAAGCAGTATGGAGATTACCGGCAGCCAGGGATAAAGCGGCACCCGGAAACTGGGACGGTAGTTCTGTATATCACTCTCCCGCAAAATAATCACCGCGGCATTGGTAAGAATAAAAGAAAGCATAATCACTGTTGACGCCACAGAAACCAGTTTTGCCAGCGGCAGTAACTGCGCCCCAACCATCACCAGTCCGGTAAAAAGCAACGCCGGCAGCGGCATCTTGCGTCTGCCGTAAGTACGGCTGAAAAATTTCGGGATCAATCCGTCACGCCCCATGGCGTACGGAAATCTGGCCGCAGCCATGACACCGGCATTGGCAGTGGTTACAAACGCCATCATCGCGCCGAACGTTATCACTGCAAAACCGGGAGTACCGTAGTAAATTCTGGCGGCATCAGCCAGTGGGGTAAATGAACCGGCCAGTTTATCAGGCTCCATTATGCCAACCGTAACTATCAGCGTCAGCACATAAATAACTGTCACTGCAATAATTGCTCCTATCATCCCCATCGGCAGATTGC
>CASECL010000261.1 GCA_949286445.1 uncultured bacterium
CTTCCTGCTTTGCTTTTCTTATTGCTCCGGCAAGATCGGTTTGTTCCTCGATCGTCGTCCATCCGGCGGCGGCGCGATCCTGCTGATGGCGTTTTACCCGGTATTCCATTTCCGCATCAACCACCGGGGCGGTGGCCAGATAAAAACGCTTTTCCGAGGCACTGGCGGCCAGTTTTTCTGCCAGATGGCTTTTCCCGCTTCTTGCTCCGCCGGAGACCAGAATTATTCTTGCCATCTTTCACCTGCTCCCAAGCAAAGAACCCGGGAGGTAAAACGATTTTCCCCCGGAACAGAATTAATCTCCAGGCAGGAAAGCGTGCCGCGGGCAGGCAGCAGCCGCCATGCCTGATCGTCTTCCAGATCAAGCAATATACTCAGAAATTGAACGATTACTCCGCCATGGGTAACCACCGCAACAGAGTCAAAATTTTCGGCTTTCAGATCGTCCCAGAAACTTTTCACCGCCTGTTTCTGGCCTTTTGCGCTCCCTCCGCCGGGAAATGCCATGTCGGCTGATTTCTGCGTCCAGAAAGCGGCACTTTCCGGGTAAAGCCGGGTTATTTCCTCAAAGGTGAGGTTTTCCCATTTCCCGAAATCCATTTCCCGGAGCCGGTCATCAAATACAATGCCGTCCCGTCCGGGGAAAATCAGTTCCGCGCTTTCTTTAGTCCGCCGCAGCGGGCTGGCAAAAACCGCATCAAATTGTTCTTTTGCCGCCAGCTTCTGCAGAAAAAGACACTCAGAACGGCCCTTGTCGCTCAGCGGAACTTCCTGCAGCCCGATGAAACGTCCGGCACAGCTGTCCGGCAGTGAACCGTGGCGGAATAGATAAAGTCTCATTTTTCAACCTGTATTTTTTCCTGAAATGTGTGAAAGTTAAAAGTCAATCCCCTTTCTGGCCGGTATTCCGGCATGATAGGGGTGCCGTATCTCCACGACCTCTGAAATAAGGTCGCATATTTCCAGCAATGATTTTCTTGCACCTCTTCCGGTGATCACCACGGAAAGATCTTTTCTCCGGTTTTTCATGGCTTCGATCACTTCAGACTCAGAGATGAAATCAAGGTCAATAGCAATATTAAGTTCATCAAGAACCAGCAGGTCCGCGTAACGTTCTCCGGAAAGATACTTCTTTGCCAGTTCCCAGCCGTCTCTGGCCAGCTGCCGGTGATCCAGCGGAAGATAGGAAAAACCTCCGCCCAGCTGCTCCATGAAAAGATTAGGGTTATTAAGGTTTTCCAGAAAAAGCTTCTCTCCGGTATCCATGTGGTTTTTTATGAATTGCAGCAGTGCCACCTTGTGACCCCAGCCCAGTGACCGGGCCACCATGCCGAGAGCGGAAGTGGTTTTCCCTTTTCCGTTTCCGGTGATATTGACCAGGAGTCCGGGGAAAAATTTTTCAGTGACGGATTTTGAAGTTGATGCGGCATTTTCGCCAGTCTTTACGGGAGCGGAACAGACTGTTTCTGACATACGAAGAAAACCTTTGAATTTTTGTGTTTCGCGCACAATTTTCATTTTTCCGGCAAAACCGCCGTCAGCCGGAGGAAACAAAACGTCCGAGGCTCTGGCTTGGCTCGCGGATACGCAGAAACTATTATACGGAAAATAACAAGAAAACAACACCGATCTCTGCTTTCCCTCCGGGGGAAGGAAAACCACGACATTTTATCAGTTCACGTTCTCCCGGATAATTTTCCGGAAAAACTGAAAAAGCGCATGCGTTTTTTCAAGTTGAATACCTGTTCGGGAAAAGACGTCTGATATCTGAAATTTGCTTCGGTTGCGGCAGATGTCTTGCAGTCAGGTGGCTTGGCAAATTTCCCGGTACAGATGTTCCCCGTTTCCGTAATTTCTGCTCCGGAGCGTCACAGTTGCGCGACAGCGCCGGATTGTACACCGGACTTCACTCGCAAACGTTCCGAAAACAACTCGATTATTATATCATGAGGATGTAGTTTTTGCAAGCGGGAAAAAGAAAAAAGGGGAAAAAGATTTGACAATGGTTGACGAATGTATTATATTGCCGGACGGGAGATGTTTTGTTTTAATACTCAAGCAGGGAGAAAGTTTATATTATGGCTGATTTTTCCATCAATGGTTCAATGCCGGGCGGCAACAACGGTGATATTTTCATCGGTGGCCCCGGTGTACTCAATACCAACCCCGCGTCTGCGGTGGTCAATGCGGCGGCTCCGGAACAGGGCAGGGGAATTCCCTCCGGTAATCCGGAACCGGTTCCCGCCGCTCCGGCAAATGGTATTCCGGTGTCCGGCGGCCCGCAGAGCGGAGCGCAGAAGCAAAAATCCATTTACGGTAAAGTGCCGGAAATTCCCACAATGGATGCGGTTGAGGGAATCAAGTTTGACTTTAATGACGGCATAAGAATTCTCTTTCCGCCGACTAAAAAAACTTACCGGGTGATGTTTTCGGACATTGATACGAGTATTGTGCTTTACAATGCGGAAACCGTACCCAATGCTTATGTTACC
>CASECL010000262.1 GCA_949286445.1 uncultured bacterium
AATTACCGCAGAAGATGCCTTTGGCGGAATGTGCATGACTTCTGCCATAGCAAGAAAAAATTTCCGTGATTTCGTCCGTTCCGGCGATAATGAAACGCTCATTACCGGATGCCGGACGCATTTTTGCTCTGATGCCGGGCATCTGGAAAGACCGGGCAAAAAAGAACTCTATCACTATGATTTGGAGGATTACCTCAATTTTTATCTCTGGGGCAACCGAACCCGGCTTCGCAACGGCGGGGAGGGGATAGGTTTTGAATTCATGCCCGGAAGTGAACTTGAGAACGGAGCCTTTGCTTCAGTATTGGAAAATCTCTCTTTTTAACACTTGTTAAATCAGCGGAAGACGACAGTTTCCGCTGATTTTTTTATGCCGGAATATTGTATCACGGTGCAGACGGGGAGAGCCATGAGGGGAACAGCAGTTCAGTTTTTTTACAAAACAAAATAGAAGCGAACCGGAGAATTTTTATGAAAACCAACCCTGAGAATGCCGGAGTTATGGCTCTGCCCTGTCCGGAAAACGTATTTGTGTCCGGAAAACGCCGGATCACCTTTATAACACCCCGGCTGCTGCGCTGTGAGTGGGCGGAGGACGGCAGATTTGAAGACCGCCGCACTATCGCGGTAGTGAATCGGAATTTGGGCAGGGTGGAGCTTACGGTAGAAAAACAGCCGGGGAAATATGTGATTTCATCCGGCTGTGTCACGGTGGAAACTGCCGATTCAGATCAGAAGTTTTCCGGCTCCAGCCTGCAAGTCCGGTTTGACGGCAAAGTCTGGAATATGGATATGCCGTCAGACGGCAATTTAAAAGGTTCCTACCGGACGCTGGATTGCTGTGAAGCGGATGAGTTTATCCGTTATTCTCCGGAGGGGGAAATTATTGAACAGCATAAAATCAAATTGGGAGACGGCTTTATTTCCCGTGACGGCTGGAGCCGGATTGATGACAGCAATAACGCGGTAATCGATCTGCAGAATGGCCGCCCCTGGGTGGCGGCGCGGCCGGAGGGGGAACGTCAGGATTTTTATCTGTTTTTTTACGGCCATGATTACCGGGGGGCATTGCGGGATGCCTCAGGAGTTTTCGGACGCCAGCCTTTGATTCCCCGGTATGCACTGGGTTATTGGTACAGCCGTTACTGGGCGTACAACGACGAGGAGCTCTGCCGCCTGTCAGAGAGTTTCGACCGGGCCGGGATACCGCTGGATGTGCTGGTAATTGATATGGACTGGCATCTGGAGGGATGGACCGGGTACACCTGGGATAAAAGATATTTTCCCGACCCGGACGGATTTCTCCGTGAACTCAAACGCCGGGGCTTGAAAATCACCCTCAATCTTCACCCTGCCGAGGGCGTCGGCAAACATGAAGCGCAGTTTGAAAAAATGGCCGCGGCCATGGGGCTTGACCCGGAGAAAACCGACCGGGTGCCGTTTGATATATGCAGTATGCGTTATATGGACAATTACTTTAAACTGCTTCATCATCCGGAAGAAAGGCGCGGGGTGGACTTCTGGTGGATGGATTGGCAGCAGGGTGAAAGCACCGCCATCCGGGGGCTGGACACTCTGCCCTGGATAAACCGTCTGCATTGGGAAGATATGGAAAAAAGAGACAAACGCCCGCTGATTTTCAGCCGTTTTGCCGGTCCGGGATCAGGGCGTTACGCGGTGGGATTTTCCGGGGATACTTATTCCACCTGGAAATCGCTGGCGTATCAACCGTATTTCACCGCCGCGGCGGCCAATGTGCTTTATGGTTACTGGAGTCATGACATCGGCGGGCACATGCCGGGAAAAATCGCCCCGGAACTGTATCTGCGCTGGATACAATATGGTGTGTTTTCTCCGATCCTGCGGACACATACTACCAAAAACCCGGAAGCAGAACGCCGTTTTGATGCCTTTCCGCCCTTCTATCGGGATCTGATGATTGAGGCGGTAAATCTGCGTTACGAATTAGTGCCGTATATTTACAGCGAAATGAAAAAAGCGGCAGATGAATCTCTAAGTCTCTGCCGGCCGCTGTACTATGATTTCCCGGAAGATGAAAACGCCTATTCCCGGCAGATGACCTATTTCTTTGGCAATGAAATGCTGGCGGCTCCGGTTACTGTACCGGGGGATGAGAGAGCATCTGTTTCAGAGTTTGCGGTGCATCTGCCGGAAGGCGAATGGTTTGATATCGCCCATGGCCGTATGGTCAACGGCGGGAGAATGCTGGAGGGAAGCTATCTTTTTTCTGAAATACCGCTGTTTGTCCGTCCGGGACCGGTGATCCCGGGGCAGTCACCGCGGCTGAGACTGAATGAAAAGAGTTATTCCCGGCTGGTGATGAATATCTATCCCGGAGAAAAAGGCGGTTATCAGATGTATGAAGATGACGGAATAAGTATTGACTACCTTTCCGGCAGATACGCGGTGATCGATTTCCGGCATGAACGTAAAAATGGTTTCCGGCAAATTTCAGTACGCCGGATATCCGGGGATTTCAACGGTTTTGCCGGCCGGAGAAAATTCGAAGTACGGCTGCATTGCGTGATCCCGCCGCAGAGAGTGGAGGTTAATGGCGGAAATGTGCCTTTCTGTTACCGTTTTTCGGCGCGGAAGAGTATGGAATACCGTTATGACGGAGTGAATTGCACTTTGATTATTAAGTGCGGGACAATTGATCTTGATGCGGAAAATGATATCCGGGTTTATTATGGAACGGAGGACGAATTTACCCCGGCAAGCGGATTGCGCGGAGTTTTCCGCCGTCTGCAGAAAGCCGCTGAGCTGCATAACCAGATGAATGGCCACATCCCGGACGGGGTGGAAACGCGTCTCGGTCAGGAGCTGGCTCATGCCGCCTACCGGATCGCCAGGCATCCGGAGAATTTTGCCAACGAAGCGGAACTGGTGAAACGGCGTTTGGCGGATTTGCCCGGTGAAGCGGAAAAACAGTGGAGGTCGGTGCAGAATAAAGAGATGCGCGAATTCCACCGCCGGAATACAGAAGCCATTGATAAATTGGTCAAGTCGGCTTTGCCGCTGCTGGAAGTAAAGTAAGTACAGTAACGTAGTGAACATCTTTCAGAGCGGCAGAAAAATCGATTGACAGAGGATTTCCGGCTATAATTTGCTGTTTATCAGCCTTACCGGTGCGCCGCGGCCGACCTTTTCGCCGGGGAGGGCGGAGAAAACGGCTGCGGTTTCTCTGCTGACAAAATCAATATTTACCTTGGCTGAGCCGTACCAGGTGAATGCACTTAAATCAATCAATGCCGCCTGATTGCGTTCCCGGTCGGCAAACATCATAATTATTTTGCGGCTCCTGCTGTCATAAAGTTTGCCCTCAATGCAAATACTTCCACCGGAAGACATAAGAACCGCAGTGCTTATCCCCGGCAGAAAATAATTGGCAGGAATGCTCAGGTAATTCAATTCCGTTTTGGTGGGAATTATTCTGGTAATGGCGGAGGCCACTACCAGAGTACCGGGTTTATCCGGGTGCTCAACCATTGTCATACCCTGTTTGTCCGCCACGGTGCTGAATGCTTCACGCATTTTTTCCGTCAGGTATCGGGAAATATCATTTAACTCAACTTTGAATTTCCGGGCCGCTTTTTCGTCCAGTTTTGCCCAGTTTTCATTCGGCAGCAAGCGGGACATATCGGCAGGGGGAACATAAATGTATTTGAATTCCGGCCATGGCCGCGGTGCCTGATAGAGATAATGAAACGGCGCAGACGCCTCCTGCCGCTCCAGCAATTCATGACGCGGCAGAAATGAACAGATATACTCCGGCGGATCGGCGCGGAATAATTCCTGAATTTGCGCGCAGGAGCTTAACAGAAGCGAAATTGCATAAATCGCAGGCAGAATAAAAAATTTTCCGGTTATTTGCATTTTATTTCAATCCGGTTTTCTGTAAGGTGAAGACCCGAATTCTGCTATTTCATCCCGGAGAATAAACATCCCCCCGCAGCGTGCAATGCCGTATTTCTGCCAGAGCCGGTGAAATGCCCTCTGCAATGATGTTTCTGCCGGGTAATTATCCAGATTTTCTCCATCATCCCGGCCGAAAACAAAAAATAAGCCGCAGCGTTTTTCCGGCGGACCGGGAAAAAGAAAGACTTCATTCTGGAATTTTTCAATGTTGCTTTTCGGCAGAAATTCCGCCAGCTGGGGATTGAAAACCCAGGATTCGCAGACGATGCCTTTGATGTAAAGGTGAAGGTATTTTTCAAAGAAATCCACCGCTTCCAGCAACGAAGATTTTACCGCTTCCGGCGTCATGCCGCCGCCCCCAGGCATGTGGCAGCTGGGAATATAATCGTGATCGGAAAATACACTTTGGTATTCATTCAGCGGCAGAGAGACCATTTCTGTAATTCCAGCCCTGCCGTCAGGGTAAACCGGAATCCCCCGGATAAAGTCATGCCCGAAATCAACTTGAGCTGTCCGGGCAATTTCTTCACCTGCCAAAGCACGGAACCCATCGGAGGTCAACTCCCACCCGTCCCGGGCGATGGCTCGCACTTTTCCGGTACTGGAACTTCGGTAAATACACGGCAGGTAATCCGGAGTCCGGTGAAGTAAATATTCCAGCCTGCCAATCCGGAACAATCTGCCCTGAACCGCAAAATCAAGCCAGAATGTCTGCCTGGCATCCTGACCGTATTCGCCATTATGCGCCCGGCGGAAATTATCAATAGTCTGCCCGATCCAGAGGGCGTTTTTTTCCCAGAGATGTTCAGGAAGATTCATTTGACGGTGTTTTTCCCGGATCAGCGGCAGTGCCGCCAGTGCCATAGCCAGAGTGATAATGCCTCCGCCCGGCTTCCGGATACACTCCAGCCGGCAGACATCCGGTCCGGTTTCGCCGCAGTAAAGCCAGCGGTAACGCAGATTGGCCAGAACCAGATCCGCCCGGGTAAACTTTGCCGCCGTCTCCCGGAAGAGTTCAGTTAAATCTGTGTGATAGAAGCAGAGCGGAAAATATTCTGCAAAAAATTCCGGCTTGAGAAATTCCGGATATGCTTCCAGTCCGGCATCATCCCGGTAACATGGGTAAATCCGCGCCGCCTCCATTTCAGTCAACTGCAATGCTTCAGCAAAATCAGCAAATTTCACCCTTGAAACTCCTTATTTTTCCGTCCGGAAATATCCGTGAACACGAGGTTGGAAAATATAACACCGGGACAATAAAAAAGCAAACCGGATAATTGCTTACCCGGTTTGCCAGCCCTGTTTTCAGGCAATGGAGAATAATGAGTTTTAATTACAGCCCGGCAGTCATTGCCGCAGGCAGTCCATTTTCTCCTGCCGTTTTACGCCTCTTGAGAGATCAGCGGGATGCGGACTCCTGTTCCTTAATGACGGAAAAGTCCAGTTTGCCATCTTTTGCATCGATCTTCAAGGTCGAATTTTCCGGTATTTCGCCGCTGAGCAACATTCTTGATACCGGTGTTTCCACCATTTTCACGATGGAGCGTTTCAGCGGACGCGCGCCGAACGCCGGATCGTATCCGGCTTGACCCAGCACCTCTTTGGCTCCGTCGGTAACCTGACAGCCGATATTCTGATCTTTGAGCCGGGAGATGAAACGGGAAAGCTGGATATCCACAATTTTGAATATATCCTCTTTCTTGAGCGACTGGAATACCAGTATTTCGTCCACCCGGTTGAGAAATTCAGCCCGGAAGTAACGGCGCAGATCGGTCATAAGTTCATCCTTGAGCGAAGAGGCATCGCCGAAGTGTTCAAGTATTTTATCACTGCCGATATTGCTGGTCATAATGATAATGGTGTTCTTGAACGAAACTGTGCGTCCCAGTGAGTCGGTCAGAATACCGTCTTCCAGCAGCTGCAGCAGGATGTTGAATACATCGGCATGAGCCTTTTCTATTTCATCAAACAGCACCACGCTGTAAGGATGGCGGCGAACCGCTTCCGTCAACTGTCCGCCCTCTTCATAACCCACATATCCGGGAGGTGCGCCGATCAGACGGGATACACTGAATTTTTCCAT
>CASECL010000263.1 GCA_949286445.1 uncultured bacterium
AATGGGTAATTTTAAAAAACAATCAACTCAGGCTCAAATAGGGTGGTTAGAATGACGATTTCAAAGAATTATGGGACGGCACTGGAAGAAAATTAAATAATTATACCGGTACATAAAATACTGTAATGCAAATCCGGACGGTTGAAAAATTATCGGCTTGACGTACCCGTCCTGGTATAAAAAATCCCCGGAATTTTCAACACTCCGGGGATGGAAAATTTCTGAACGCCAGCTGGATACGTTGAAACGCATCCTCCAGACGCGTACAGTCGGCTGATAATTACTGGTAAAGCTTCAGCCGGTCGGAAACGTAAGACGGCACTTCCGGGCAGAGCCGTTTGCCGTCCATCTTGAATTCACCGCGGCGATAGGCAGCAATGTCAATATTGGATCCGATTTCCTGTTTGCCGTTTTTCATGGCGGGAGAATCTTTGGCCGGGCGGAGATCCAGATTTATGTCTTTGGCATTTCCCCAGTTCAGAAC
This sequence comes from uncultured bacterium, assembly GCA_949286445.1. GTDB lineage: Bacteria > Verrucomicrobiota > Lentisphaeria > Victivallales > Victivallaceae > CASECL01. The sequence goes on from CASECL010000263.1 coordinate 485, forward strand.
AATCCAGCATTTGATGGGGGCATTTTTCAGCGCAGGATTGATTACAATGTAATCGCTTCCGGCTTCCGTCACCGTACGTTTGATGCCGTCAAAGTTCAATTCAACCGTGTCGCCTTTCTTGAAGCCGACTCCGTTGCCGCGGTAGAAGAGTTTGGCATTGGTGCACTGTGAAAGTTTTTTGGCATTCAGCACTGCTGATGAATTGGGCGCGGAGATGAATTTGGGATCGGCATAGATGCTCTGTTTGTCATTGCCGGTATCTTTGACGTATGAGTCCAGCGTGCTGTAAAATTTCTTGGCTACGGCAACCACCATATTGCGGGAAGTGCCGGCATTCCAGAACAGATTTTCATCCCCCTTGAAAACCAGACCGGAAGATGCGCTGATACCGGGTTTGTTGTGTCCGGGAACGATGATGTTTTCATCAATCTGATAATCTTTGCCGGAAAGGGAAATGGTGGTATAACCGCTGAAGGCCAGCGTATTGCCTTCCAGTTTTGCCTTATCTGCGTTGCCGTGGCCGAAGATCAGCATGGCGGCATCGGTACCGGCAACGATGTTGTTCTTGAATTCAAGATCAGAGCACTGTTCCATCATTACGCCCTGACCGCCGGCCAGAAGAAGGTTGTCTTCAAATTTTACATTGGTGACATTGCGGTAGAGCTGGATATTGTCCGGGTGTCCCCAGAAAAGATGATGGTGAATGTAATTGCCCTTTACCTCAATATCAGAACTGTTCCAGCTGAGCACCAGACCGTCCACATAGTTGAGGGCGATTTCATTGTATTTTACTTCGCAATCCTTGTTGGAGTGCATCATTACACCTAAATTGCCGTTGCACCAGACCTGGTTGCCGATAATGTTCAGCCCGGTATTATTCCTGGCGGCAATGCCGTGACGGCCGTTGAAGTAAATACGGCAGTTGACAATGGTAATGTTTTCTCCGCCCACGGCGATACCATCGGCGTTGCTGCCCACTACATCCACGCCGTAAAGGGTGAAGTCTTTGGTGCCGCGAACCGCAGAAATAATCGATCCGTTGGTAAAGGGAATGGCTACATCTCCGAGTTGTTTCTCATTTTCCGGACGGAAGTATATTTTTGCTTTATTGCCGTCCCCGGTTTTTACAAATGCCCATTCTCCCGGAGAGGAAATAAAGTCCGGATTGTTCTGAAGATAAAATTTATCCCCGTTGGTCAGCCGGGTCCATCTTCCCGGGGTAATGGTGAAGTTACCGGCCTTAAGGTCAACAGACATCAGATCAAACGTGCCGAAAGTGTTGCCGCGTTGAAGCCAGATGAAACTCTGGGTTGATGCCAGGTCAAATTCCAATTTTTTAAGTTCATCACATACCAGTCCGGTTTTTACATCCGCAGTCGAACTCTGAAACCAGCCGGAACGCGGCAGCCGGGCCATATTCTGTTCAATCATGCCGACAAAGAGCCGCTTGGGAATAAAATCAATTTCCGCAGTGTAAACTCCCTCCCTGGAGGCATCTTTTTTCCAGCCGGAAATTTTTTTCATTCCGCTCAAAACCACCGTTTCTCCGGGCTGGGCGGCAATCATTTTAACCCGCTGGCGGGAGTGAAGATACACTGTTTCATAATAGGTGCCGCCCCGGAGCACCACTGTGGTGTCGGCATCGGCGGCTTTTACCGCTTCGTTGAGAGTCTTGAATGGCTTATCTTTGCTGCCATTGCCGGACACCTGAACCTTGGCATCAGCATAAATTATTTTTCCTTCAATTTTCGGCGCAATCTCGTCAGCACTGCACCAGAGCGGACTGGTGACGGCAAGCATTAACGCCGCCAAATACCATTTTCTCATACGTTTCCCTTTCCAGGTGTTTAAAATAATGGATATATCGACAATATCCACAAATTATCTGATCTTTTTTACGGTAATCTCACCGCGGTCGGGAACAGCATCAAACATAAGCGTTTTCATGCCGTTAATAACAATAGAATTGACTTCAATTTTTTTCCCGTCCTGCTCCACCGAAGCGGCCTGCCAGTCATCCGGAATACGGAGACGGAGAGTGAGTGGATAATCAAAAATGCTGTCATCCATTTTGTCAGTCAAACTCAGAACAATTTCATCCGCGCTGTTTTTTATTGTTTTCAGGGTGGCACTGTCCCGCTCCTGACCGTATTTCACCGCTTCAATAAAGGTCGGCATCCATACTTTATTTTTCTGGTAGAAAGCCATGGAACCGGTCACCAGACTCTTGAGTTTTTCCGTGGGGACATTATGGAAGTGATGGCAATTCCATGCCCGGTAATTCCTTTTGAATTTCGGATTGAGTTTTACCATGTTCATCAATCCGAGACGATTATCAGGATCAATAGTCATGCTGCCGTGAAAACTGTTGGTGGTCATGTAATTGGTTTTGCCCGCTTCATTTACTGCACCGCCGGCACCGCGGGAGGCAATATGGTAACGGGCTGACACATCAGGTGAATTTTTCCGGGTGTATTTACCTCCGGCATAAGCTACCGCAAGAATTTTGTGGCCGGGAAGATTTTTTTCAATAACATCAACCGCAGTGGAATATTCTTCATCAATCGGCATATCCATGGCGTGCAAATG
>CASECL010000264.1 GCA_949286445.1 uncultured bacterium
ATTGTTAAGCAAATGGGTAAAATCCCATGCCATCCAGTTGATGTCCCGCATTCTCTTCGGTCCATCCTGCGCAAAGGAACGCCGTCCATAAGCCAGTTTGGCGATAATCCGGTACATGTCCTGTTTCTGTTTTTCCGTCATCCACTGGCCGCCGAACTCCATCAGATAGGGCAGATCCGGATGCACATAGGGATGGAATTCACGCCGCCAGTGAGTCGTGGCGTCTCCGGAGGTCAAATCTGAACTGCCGAATTCGCTGTCGCTTACCTGGTACTGCATGTCCATATACTTTTCCCGGAGCAGATAATAATTAACTGCCGCCGTGGCGGCTTTCCGTCCCAGGGCATCATCACCTTTTATGGTGGCATACAGAAGCATGGATGCAAGAGTATTGGTGTTGTAGTTCACATGCGAACTGTAAATCCCCGGTTTCTGCCCTTCAAAAAGCACCTGCGGGTGCCACGGCACGTTGCCGACTCCGAAAATATGAAACTTGCCCGAAGCAAACTTCAACGTATCATATTTGTCCGAAGCAAGAATATCAAATATCTTCCCGTCGCTGGTATTGGGATCCAGCCAGCTGCGCTTAAGCAGATTTTCCATTTCAATCATGGCCTTGCGTCCGTAAACCGTGGAATTGATCCGTCTGCGGAGTTCAGGAATATCCTCCGGACTCATGAAAAGCCGCGGGAATATCCCCGGAGCCGGTACTTTTGACCCCAGACCCTTGAAATTAAATCCGGTAAAATCAAATTCTTCCGGTGGCGTGAATTGAAAGTCAGTCTCTTTACCCTCTTCAATTTTCTTGAGTTCATCCGCCGGCACCCGGACGTGATCAGTCCATTTGCCCTGACGTTTCAATATGGGTACATATTTTATAATAATATCAGGGTCAGCAAACTTCTCCGGCGAGTCAAACATGGTAATCACACTCTCGGTCAGAGTGTCTCCTTTGATTTCCGGTCCGGTATAGAACAATCCCCCCCTGCCCCGGAACACCTTTTTTCCTGACAGTTTGGCCAGTTCATCCGCAGAAACGTAATTTATTTTTCCAATCGTCTTTTTACGCGGCGAACCTTTCACCGGGGCAGGATTGGTCAAAGTATGGATCCAACGGTCAGCCAGGTATGGCAAAGCCGCATCAAATTCCGGTTTTTCAGTGAAAAATGCCGGGGCAAAGGCTTCCGGTATCCAGAGTTCACCATTTTCTTCAAATGCCTCCGCCCGGAAATTTGCCGGGTCAAGACGGAGTTTTTTCCCGTTTATGAAGCCGTGTCTGGCACCGGGATAGAGCGCGATACCATCCCTTATCGCCTCCAGCGCAAACTTCTGCGCACTCCGGGTGTACGGCAATCCCTGATCCTGAGGCGGCAACGGAAATCCCGGAATCCGATCCAGCACTTTCTCCTGCTGCGGCGGAGCATCAGCAGCAGACAGCACCGCTCCGGAAAGGCAGGCAGCCAGCCCGATAACAATGGTCCTGTTGAGTTTTTTCATGATTTTCTCCAAAATAAAAGTTGAATTTTTTTCCAACCCGTAAAACTTTACTGAACATATCCCAGTAAAATATTATTTCAATCCCGAAATAATCCGAATGAATTATACCGTAAACAAGAAAAATATGCAACCGTATTTTTATGAAAATACAATGAAAATTACAAACTTTATCATGAAAATATAGCACAGAAATATTTTGTTTCATGGCGTGGAACCGCTCTTGAAGTTTTCAGACCGGTCTGAACAAATTCAAATGAAAAAATGGAATAATGCGGCATATCACATTATTCCCTTTTTCTTAAAAGTAAAGTTTTACTTATACTGATCAACTGTTGGTGCCGGAATCCTCTGATTCCGCATTGCCGGAAGTAATCATGCCTGAATTATTTTCCCGCAGTACCAGCTGCCAGGCCGCATTCTGCAACGATGACAGAGCACTGGATACATCATGAAGCTTTTCCATTTCCAGCCAGATATCCCGGCAGCGCATGGCCAGGTGGTGGTGATTTAAATTGTAGTGCCAGGCGGCAAGAATAAGCTGACCAATGGCATTGGATTTGTTGATTGAACGGTAACCGCTTTCCAAATCATAAAGTGCTTTCGCCGCGGCAATATGCTTGTGGGCACAGAAAACACACGGCTGATCAGGTCTTTTGGTAAATACCGGATCGTTGGCGGCACTTTTTCTGCAATTGCAGGCCATTTTTATTTTCTCCTCTTTTTATGTTGAAAGTTTTTTATTAAAGTATTGAAATTCAATACAAAAAATACCTTGCACCGCATCCTCTGTACGTTCACGGCAGAAGACAGTACAACCGCCGGAATTTATGTTTTATTGTCAATAATTCCGTTTGCATACAGAAAATTTGTCAACCGGACGTATGGATTAAAATCCGGTTGACAAAATAATTTCTTTCAAAATCAATTATCTTGCTTAAAATAAAAAGGACATCCATCATGAGCGAAACCGCCAACATTGAGAGTATTACCGTCAAAAATCCATGCAGTGAAAAAGTGCATGCCGACAGCACCTGCCCGTGCGAGGAATACGCCATAGTAATAAAATGCGTTTATTCAGATCCGGCGAACAACGCTGTCGCATCCGCTCAGAGTGAACTCATTTTCTGCAGTATCTACCGGGATGAAAACAAGGTGTATCATCTGTATTCCCCCGACGGTCCATTGTTTTGTCAGCGAATTAACTCCAATAACGGCAATCAGTCAATAATTTTCCACCTTTACAAAAAAAATTCCGATACCGTTTCCGCCCGTGAACTACATCTGGAATATGAAAGCTTATCCGGCTGCGACCGGGAAAATATCGTTTCAAACGCGTGCAATTGCCCGAAACACTCAATTATTGCCGTCTGTGAAAAAAATGGTGAAACGGTAACTTCACATCTTGCTGTCGCTCTTTCGGTCAAAACCGGTAACGGCTCTTATGAAATAATCCATGACAATCCGGAAGATGCTTCGTCCGGCCGGGTGGAAGACGGCAGGTGGTATAAAAATACCGATGGCACAGAATTTAAACTTTCTGTATATGAAACTTTTCCCTGTCTGGAAAAAGCAGAAGAACGCCTGGCAGAACTGGAGGCCGGGAAAATCGGAGTTTGCGAATGGGATAAAAGTCAGATACTTGCCTTTTTATGCGGAGAAGAGTGTTCCTGCAATACCGGCGACGCCAATGCGTTTGAACCGGTGGAATACAAGGTTGCCTTGCGCGTTCAGGTTGATTTAACCCGGCATTACCGCAAGAGTTATCAGAATGCCGCCGATCCCCTGCCCTATTTTGTAAATGACCATGAGTATATTATGAAATTTGACGCCGAAGGAGAAGGAACTATCCGCCCCTGTGAACCGGAACAGCCGGATTCCCGGGAAATTCTTTTCTCCTCCATCCGCTTCATCAACCCGGAATATAAATACTTCCTCGCCGAAGGTTACGCCGCTTCCGAATCCGAATGCAGCAATGGCTGTGATAAAAGCAATCCCAACTGGATTTCATCCGGCACCACCTGTTTCAAAGCATTAAGCGTTTCACCAGACAGCGTACCGGAATTAACCAATGCGGCAATCCCGCTGGAGGGCGAAATGGTTAACGGCAAATGCGCAGGATGGAAAATTTCCCTCTCCGCATTGGAAAGTTTACTTTCCATACCCTATACCTACACTGAAAACCGGTACGGTTCTGTAAGTACGCCGGAGGAAATGGACCCGGCTTCGATTGCTGATCATCTGCCGGTTGCACATAACTGCCTCAGTAATCCGGAAGAGTATATTCATTACTCCTGCACTTCAACCCATGAACAGCATTGGACCTCACTTATCCCTCCAAAACCCAGGCTTGACGGCAGTGCAGTATATTCATTCACCCACACCTGCCAGCGGGACGAAAAATGTTGTGAACCGCCGCCGGATGAACCTGATACCACAGAAAAAGAACTGGATTGGGAAAATACTCATTGCCAATATAAAGTTACAGTTACCATCACTCCGGCAGACAAAACTCCCCCCGCGGATAATAATGACGCCGGAGACGGTTATGATCAATGCGGCCGCCGGGAAAACAGCGGCAGCAGCAGTTACGGGGAATATCAAGCCGTGTTTGACCAGCTCTCTCCGGATCTGCAAGCTTAATTACCCCCGGGCTGATAACATAGAAAGGATAAATTGAAAATGTCTGATACTAAATACCATCTTATTTTGACCAATGACCGTGCCAGTGATCTTAATGCCCCGGCAATAAATACTTATACCGGGCATACGGTATTCCCCTTCGGCGACCGGGAAACCGCCCGTTTTATCAACTATGGACGCCCGGATCAGCAGACCGCCGTCACAGAATACGGCACCGACCCGGCCAATGGCAGTTACGGTAAAAGAGTAAGTGAAACTGATTTTAACAATTCCTGGACCCGTTATGAATACGATTCTTACGGCAGAGTGACAAAAGAAATCACGCCTTTCGGCGATGCCGCAATTGACGCGCCGGAAAATTTATGCCGGGTAACTGAATACTCCTACGCCATCCCCGGAGAAGATCCGGCAACTTCCGCCAACGATGACGACCGCTGGAGATGCCGTACCGTTAAAGTTCTGGGAGTTACCGTGGCACGGGAATTTGCCGATTATCCGGATAATCCGGAATGGCGTGGAGTACGGTATTACCGGCTGGAAAAACACCTTACCGCAGTACGTCCGGAAGCAGATTTCAATGCCACTGACAATCTGGTCCGGGTTACCGGATTTGACAGTGAAAACCGGATAATTTATCAGGAGGAAGCGGACGGGAAATATCAGAGTTACTGTTATTCCACTGATCCGGAAACCGGTGAAAAAGTTACTCTGGAAACCTCCGGTGTTGCCGGAGCTCTGGCCGAAATATACCGGATTGAAGAAAGAGAAAATGCCTCCGCCTCCCGTCTAACCCGGATAAAAACCATGCTTTCCGGCAATCTGGTGGTGGAAAATGAAACTGTAACTTATGATATTTTTCATCGCCCCCTGACGGAAAGCAATTTAACCGGAATTACCGTAAGAGAATATGACAATAACGGTCTTACCCGGGTTGCCGCGGCGGACGGCAGCGTTACCGAATACGGTTATGACATTTACCGCCGGAAGGTATTTGAACGGATAAACGGAGTGGAAAAGCGTTACACTTATGATGCCAATGATAATATCATATCCCTCACCACCATCGGACGGGAGGGCGGGAAACTGGAATATCGCTGGACCTACTCCGCTGAAGGCAAAGTGCTTTCCTTCACTGATGCCGGAGGCGCGGTAAATTATTACCGGTACGGCGCCGGGTGGGAAGAAACTGTTGATGCCGCAGGACATGTGGAGAGAAAAGAGTACTTCCGGGACGGTAATTTAAAAAGAATATTATCTGATGACATTGTCATTTTGCAAATGGAATACGGCGTGGAAGATGGTGAACTTTATGCCAGAGAATACCGTTCACCGGAAGAATGGACCTGCCGTTTCACTGACTTTGCCGGACGGGAATATAAGACTCTTTACAGCGACGGCTACACCATGGAAAGTGGTTTTGATCTTCAGGGGCGCGATGTGTCAACGGTGGATTCCTGCGGCAATACCGTATTGCGCACTTATTCGGCGGAGACCGGTTTGCTGAACAGCGAAACGGTCAATGGCAGGCGTACCATTTACGCTTCCGGCTTCCGGAAAAAAACCGATCCGGCGGACGGAGCAGAAGTAATTGTAAGTTTCACCGAAACTTTTTCCGATGTTGGCAACGGGGTGAAAATTCCGCTTGAGTGCATTGAAAACCGTCTGGACGGCTTGAAGAGCTGGTCCATAATCAACGGAGTTGAAACTGTAACCTGGAAATCATTTATTCCGGATGAAAACGGGGAAAATACCGGGAAAATTAAAGAAATTATTCAAAATTCTGACGGTTCATGTTTGACAAATTTTTATAATGGTGCTAACTTGACCCTGGAGTTGACGGCGGACGGGACGGATACAGAATATTTTTATGATGAATTTGACCGTCAATGTTCCGCAATTACCAAACAGGGGGAGAATACGGTGATTACAACCTATACCAATGATGCCATGGGTAGAATTACCTCCGTTACCCGGACTGCGGGAACGGTATCCCGCCGTATTGTCAACGCTTACGATCAACGGGGAAATCTGAAATCTGTCATGGAGTCAGATGGCAGTGTAATTCATTATACAAGA
>CASECL010000265.1 GCA_949286445.1 uncultured bacterium
GTTTTCCGCCACCGGGAAGATCAATTTCTCCGTCGCCGAATTTTTCCAGTCCGCTTCGCCCGGCCAGATCAGGCAGATAGTAGAAAAAATCTTTCCGGTCTTCTGACAGGGCCGGATTTTCGTTGCCGACATAACCCAGGAAATGAGCTCCGGATTTATCGAACGGATTATCGCGGCATAATTCATTTTCTTCCAAAGCCAGAGCCGGAGCACCGCCAAGTTTCTCCAATACCCGCGCCGCCTCCTGCACTGTCAGGTCAGAAAAAATTTCCATCGGCAGTCCGGGACGGAGATTGAGGTGTTCAATAATTTTCCCGTGATCGTACAGTGACGGCCTTCCCACAGCTGATGCGGCGGCGGAATTGAGTTTTTCAATTTCCTTTACCGTATTGCTTCTTCTGCCGGGCCGGCGGATTTCCTCCGGATAAATTCTGAGTGCATATCCGGGTTTGCTTTCAGCCAGAATTTTAAGATCCGAGCTGAAAATTTTCCCCCGGCCCGATGGAATTCTGATGCGCCGCACACTCTGGCGTTCAATGCGTTCATTGTAAATTTTACCGCGTCTTAACTGTTCCACGCCAAGTTTGCTGATGAGAATCAATGCCATCAGAAACATGACGCCTCCGATAATACCCAGGCGCAGAATGGAATTTATATTGCGGTATCTCATTATCTGTTATTTTATATTTTCCAGTAAAATCAGGTTATGATTTTCTTCCGGTGGCCCGCCATACTGAAATCCCGCCGCGGAAGATAGCCGGATATCCCGGCAGACGCTCCAGAATTGCATCCCATATTCTTATAAGTAACGGCAGCAGCGAGGCCGCGGCGGCGCACCAGAAAAATCCGTGGGTAAGCAGTTCAAGATCAGAAAAATCTTTTCCACTGGAATTTCTCAGCGGCACATAAAGAAGCGCAAAGCCTCCCGCCGTGGCAATAACTCCGCCAATAGCGATATTTATCAGATTTCCGGAGTAACGGATTTTCCAGATAATTCCGGTGGCGGCAAAGACACCGAGAGTCAAAGGTGAAATCAGTTCTCCCCTGGCATAAATCACATCCAGCATCAGACCGGCCGCTAAAGTCAGCCACAGTGTCTGCCTCCAGTTCAGCGTCAGCCCGAAGTAATAGATTGACCAGGCGCACAGCGGCACATAAAGACCGTAGTTGCCAATCAGCAGCTGCAGCATTAAATTAAGAATAAATAAAAATAAAACCCCGATAAGAATCATTTTTCCGGCTTTACACGATTATAATTATTGCTGGTTGCTGTTTCCCCCGGAGATGATAATCAGAAAGCGTATCCGGTTCATCTCCGCCGCCGGAACCAGTTTCCCGGAGAGGAAAAGCCGGTCGGAAAATATGTTTCCGGATGATTCCGGCACCTTGAGGTTGCCCACTTTAATATTTGATGGTATTCCCTGCTCAAACCCGCTGGTGACGGCGGCTTCATCCGGGACGTAATTTTTTCCGGTGGGCAGAAAACCCACCGGAATTGTTCCATTGTCCAATCCGGAACGGGTCCCGTGATTGAGTATCCCGGTAGCTCCGGAAAGCGGCAGTGAAAGCGATATTTTCATATCCGGATGATACACAGTCTGTATTTCGGCAGTATGTTTGCCGCACTGCCGTACTACGCCTACCAGTTCCAAACGGCCGTCCCCGGTGACTGCCACCGCGGCATCTCCATCGGAAATACCGTCGTCAGAACCTTTATTTACTGTAACGCTTTCGTTCCAGAAGAGCGGATCCCGCAGAATTATTTCTGCCGGGGTATATTTCCAGACCGGCGACAATTTAAGCTGCTGCATTTTCCGCAGCATCTCATTCTGCACCAGGAGCTCACCAGCCAAAGCCGCCTGAGCCGCCAGACGGCGGTTCTCTTTCAGCAGGCTTTCCAGTTTCAGCGCAAGTTCCCGTCGGCTCAGCCCCAGCAAAGAGAGGTCGGAAAGATTTTGCGAAATCCCCTGTGATACCGACAAATACGGATAGAGAAAGTCTCCGGCAAAACGCCGGAAACTCCGCTCAAATACCCGGTACGCACTCCAGAGCACCAGAAAAACCAGCAGTAACGCCGCGGCGTGAAACAAATTTATACGCAGTTTGTTACGGTCTGTTTTCACTTTTTGTCCTGCCGGCGGCAAATCAGCCGGCTATCTCCAGCTTGACGATTTTGCTCTTTTCATTGATCGGGCCGCCGGAAACTGCCAGTTCGATTACTCCGGGCCGCTGGAAAAATTTACCGTCTTCACCGCAGAAACTCAGTTCTTCCGGAGTCAGAACAAAGGAAACAGTTTTTTCCTCTCCAGCTTTCAGATGTATGCGTTTGAAGTCAATCAGCGTCTGGCGGAAGTAGTCTTCTCCGGCATCAGGAAATCTCATATAAAGCTGAACGACTTCATCGCCGTCCATAGCTCCGGTATTTTTCACTTTTACTGAAATCCGGTTTTTCTCACCCGGGGCAATTTTTCCTTTTTCCAGTTTAGCGTTGCTGTATTTAAACGTAGTGTAACTCAGGCCGTATCCAAAAGAATACAGCGGTGCTTTTTCCGCATAACGGTAGGTGCGGTTTTTCATGCTGTAATCGGTAAAGTCAGGCAGATCCGCAGTGTCCATCGGGAACGTCACCGGCAATCTGCCTGCCGGATTGTAATCCCCGAAAAGCACATCTGCCGCCGCATCTCCGCCGGCTTCGCCGGGATACCAGAGCTGGATAATCGCGTCTGCTTTTTCCTCCAGGAAGCGCAGATCCACCGGACTTCCGGTCATGACTACCGCCACAATCGGAATTTTCTGTTCGTAAAAATAGTCCACCAATTTGCGCTGGCATTCCGGCAGTTCCAGGCCGGTACGGTCACCGCCGCCGCCGCCGCCGACCACAGTGCCCTCTTCACCTTCATACATAGCGTTGAGACCGAGGGTGAGAATGACCAGTTCCGGGTTGGTCCATTTCAGGCAGCCGAGGGAACTTTCCGCAATCTCTGATCCGGAGATGGGACCGGAGTAAGCCACATCCACCATTGTCCCGGGCGAGACCTTGGATATCACCCCGGAAACCACGGTGGAAAAATTCTTTGCCCAGCCGTTGTAATTGCCGGTCATGGCATCAATGCTGTTGGCATCCGGTCCGGTCAGAGCGATTGAACGCATATCTTTCTTTAACGGCAGA
>CASECL010000266.1 GCA_949286445.1 uncultured bacterium
AAAAAAATGGTACACCCATAGGGATTTGAACCCCAAACCTTCTGGTCCGTAGCCAGACGCTCTATCCAATTGAGCTATGGGTGCACACTAAAACAGCCGCAGAGATACTGCCACCTCTGCTGACCGCTCTATTAAGATACCATTTCTTTTAAAAATGTCAAGCCGGAATAGTTACTTTTTTTCAATTTTATTGCGTAATTTGCGGAAATCATGCTCCAAATCCACAATTCTGGTCTGTTCATATTCCAGACGGGCTATCCGTTCCTCCAGCTTGGAAATACGTTTCAGCAGCGCATTTTCACTTGATTCAACCGCCGGAACAGCAGACTTTTCAGCGATTTCCGTTGATACTTTGACACCTGCTTTTTCCTGTTCCTCCTGCATGGCGGCAGTCGGCACAGAAACGTTTACACCTTTCTTCAGTTCCGCCGGAGCCGGAGAACGCAGTGAACGGATACTCAGAAAAAGTACTACATTCAACACCAGCGAAAGCAGAAGTGCCACGCTCAACAGCCCGTAACGCAGCTTTAATTTGCCCTTTGTCCCCGCCGGAGGACCGAAAAGTTCATTCAACCGTTCTTCACTTAATTTTTCCATTTATTCTGCACTCCTCATTCAGTTGATCAAAAAAATTCTTCATGAATGCAAGCCGTTTTTCCCCCTCTTCCCGGCCCGCTTCCGTCAGCATCACATCAGGCAGACGGCTTAATTTAACCAGGTATTCCCGGTAGGCCGTGTCTTCACGGCTGTATTCCGGTGCCGCCAGAGCCGCTTCCCTGGTGTTATGCAGTTTTGCCCCCTCCCGGCCAGCAAACAGAAACGCCCGCCCGACGCCAACCGCCCCCAGTGAATCCAGTTTGTCCGCGTCATAGAGAATTTTGGCTTCCAGACTTTCCGGCGTTTCCCCGCCGCGGTAACGGTGTGTCCGCACACAGGCTGATACTTTTTTTGCCAGTTCCGCCGGAGCTTCGGTATCCAGCAATATTTTTTCTGCGATCACCGCCCCTTGCCGGGCATGGCATACTTTGCCCTTTGACGCCAGCTCCTCCGGGCGGGCGACATCGTGAAGCACCGCGGCTAAAATTGTTATCTCCCGGTCCGCTTCCGGGATTTTTTCACACAGAAACAACGCGTTTCCGGTTACCCTCATTGTATGGTCAAAATCATGGCAGCCGGGTGAGTCCGCCAGATGTTTTTTTACCGCTTCCATTACCGCAGGCAAAAAACGGGAAAATTTTTCTTCTGTCATTTGTCAATCTCCATTTCGGTGTTACATTAATTCCGGAAAGGTTGTTTTTCAAGTAAGAAAGAGGGAGATTATCGCACTATGTACACGCAAAACTGTTCCGTTCATCCCAGCCGTCAGGCTTTCACCTCCAATTACGAATTCATCAAGTCCGACAGCTGGCGGATACTGCGCATCATGTCGGAATTTGTTGATTCTTTCGAAAAAATGGGACAGGATAATGACCGTCTGGCCGCGGTTTTCGGTTCGGCCAGGACGCCGCAGGATCACCCGGATTTCCTTGAAGCCAAAAAAATCGGCGGACTGCTGGCCAAGGCCGGATACGGGGTCCTTACCGGCGGCGGAAGCGGTATTATGGGGGCGGCCAATCAGGGGGCTTATGAGGCGGGAGCGGTTTCCGTGGGGCTGAATATTGAGTTGCCCCATGAACAGAAGCCAAATCCTTATCAGACCAAGGGATTGTTTTTTCACTATTTTTTCACCCGCAAGGTGTGTTTTCTGAAATATTCCACTGCGGTGGTGATATTTCCCGGCGGATTCGGCACGATGGATGAATTTTTTGAACTGCTCACTATGACGCAGACTTATAAAATAAATCATATACCCATTGTGCTGGTGCGGAGTGAATTCTGGAACGGATTGTTCCGCTGGCTGAAAAATGTTATGCTCAAAGACAGTTTCATAAGCAGAGATGATTTGGAACTCTTCAAGATTGTGGACACCGCGGAGGAGGCGGTGGAATACATCAATGAGTGCCACCGTTACTGTTTTTCCACCGTCAAGGAGGAGTGAGGCGTTTTTTGCTGTCACCGGTAAAAACCGCTCTTAATTTCAGCGATAAAGTATTGTAAAAGGTGGAAAAATCTCTATCGGCGTGCTAAATTATAGAGCGGTTTTTTTATTTATCAAAACAGAAATTTCTGGAGTATTTTTTTATGGCTACTTTAAATCCTTTCAACGGCTTGGTGCCGCCGCCGGAAAAAGCGGCATTGGTGGCCGCAGTTCCCTACGATGTGGTTGATTCCCGGGAGGCCGCGGCTCTGGCGGCAGGCAATGAATTGAGTTTTCTGCATGTTTCCCGCCCGGAAATCGATCTGCCTGCCAGCACGGATCTGCATGACGACATGGTTTACGAACAGGCGGGAAAGGCTTTTGAACGGCTGAAGAAACTGGTTCCGCTGACTAATGACCGGGAGAAACACCTTTATCTTTACCGCCTGGAGATGGGAAGCCAGATTCAGACCGGGGTGATCGGGGCGGCTTCAGCGGAAGAATACAATCAGGGAATTATCAAAAAACATGAAAAAACCCGCCAGGATAAAGAAGATGACCGTACCCGTCATGTAATGACTTTGCGTTCTCATACCGGTCCAGCCTTTTTCACCTACCGCGATGTGGCGGCGATTGACAAACTGGTGGCAGAAGAGACGAAACAGCCTGCGCTTTTTGATTTCACTGCCCCGGACGGCATCCGGCATACGGTTTGGCGTCTGGATGCGGAAAAGAGTCTGGAGCTGTCAAAACTCTTTCAGAGCGTTCCCTGTTTCTATATTGCTGACGGTCATCACCGCAGTGCCGCGGCGGCGCGGACTCAGAAAGAATGTGCGCCCAAAAACCCCAATCATACCGGAAAAGAGGATTACAACTACTTTCTGACGGTGGCTTTTCCCGCCAGTCAGCTGAAAATATTGCCCTACAACCGGGCGGTGAAAACGCTTAACGGCCTGACCGCAGATCAGTTTCTGGCGGCGGTGGCGGAAAAGTTCAACGTTTCCGAATGCGCCGACGGCGAAGCCGCTGCATCAGGGACGTTCAAAATTTACCTGGGAGGGAAATGGTACGAAGCGGTACCGAAGTTTGACATATCCGCTCTGGACGTGATCAAACGGCTGGATGTATCTATTTTGCAGGACAACGTGCTTGATCCCATACTGGGTATTACCGATCCCCGCACCAGCAAAGAAATTGATTTTATCGGCGGTATCCGGGGCACTGGTGAACTGGTAAAACTGGTTAATTCCGGACGTTATGCGGTGGCGTTTTCGATGTATCCGACCACGGTAAAACAGCTTATGGATATTGCCGATGCCGGTGAAATCATGCCGCCGAAATCAACCTGGTTTGAACCCAAGCTCCGGGATGGACTGGTTTGCCACGATTTTTAATCGAAGTGTGATATTTGCGCAATATTTTTTATCATATAAGGAAAAAGCGTTATGAACAGTGCTTTTGAAAAGTTTGAAAAATACATTACTCCCACTTATTCCCCCAAGCAGCTTTTTGTCCGGGGCAGCGGGGCGTATCTCTGGGATGATCAGGATGAAAAATTTCTGGACTTTGCCAGCGGCATAAGCGTTTGCAATCTGGGTCACGCCCATCCTTACATTGCCGATGCGGTTTGCGAACAGGCCCGCAAACTGCTGCATGTATCCAATCTTTATCTCAATCCGGTCACTCCGGTTTTGGCGGAAACCCTGATAAAGAAGTGTTTTGACGGCACGGTGTTCTTTGCCAACAGCGGGGCGGAAGCCAACGAGGGAATGATTAAATTTGCCCGCAAATACGGCAATGCCAAAGGGAAAAATGAAATTATTTCCATGGATAACTCTTTTCATGGCAGGACTTTGGCTGCTCTTGCCGCCACCGGGCGTGCCAAATACCGGGCGGGCTTTGAGCCGGATACCCCCGGATTTAAACAGGTGAAATTCAATGATATTGAGGCATTGCGCTCTGCGGTAACGGATAAGACCTGTGCTATTATGCTTGAGCCGGTGCAGGGCGAGGGCGGAATTCTTCCGGCGGACCGGGAATATCTCAAGCAGGTGCGCGCGCTGTGCGATGAAAAAGATATTCTGCTGCTTTTTGACGAAGTGCAGTGCGGCATGGGGCGTATCGGTACGATGTATGCCTACCAGTCATTCGGCGTTGAGCCGGATGCGCTTTCCATGGCCAAGGCGATTGCCAATGGTTTCCCGATGGGCGCATTTATTATTAAACGCAAATATCATGATGTGCTGAAAGCCGGCATGCACGCCTCCACATTTGGCGGTACTCCGATTATCAGCCGGGCGGCCCTGGCGGTTCAGGAGGTTTTCGAGCGGGACAATGTTCTGGAAAACTGCCGCGAACAGGGCGCGTATCTGATGAGTGAACTCCGACGGATTACTGCAAAATATGATTTTGTCAAAGAGGTCCGCGGCATGGGATTGATGATCGGAGTGGTGCTGGATTTCCCGGCGGCTCCGCTGCAGGCTGAAATGCTTAAGCAGAAACTGGTTACTTTGACGGCTGGCGAAAATGTTCTCCGTCTGCTGCCGCCCTTGATTATTTCCCGGGCGGAAGTTGATGAAGGCGTGGCGAAAATTGCCGCCGGATTGGAGGCTTTTGCCGCTTCCCGCGGTTAAGCACAAAAAATTGTTCCGTTTTCACCCGTAACCTGGTACAGTATTCCGGTTACGGCATGAAACGGCGGCCGCCGGAATATTATCCGGGTGCGGTGTGCTTCTATTTTGAGGGTGCGGTGTGCTTCTATTTTGAGGGTGCCGTGAGCTTCTTTGTTGAGGGTGCGGGGGTGCATCTCCTTTTGGGGTGCTGGGTCGCATCTCCCTTTGGTGCGGGGGTGCTTTTCCCGCTGTGATGCAGGTAGTTTCTTCTCCGGGGGGGCAGGGAACAGGGCGGATGGTAAAACAAATCGGGATGATGCGGAAAATAAATCGGGATCGGTTCGGAAAATAAAGCGGATTGCTGCGGCGTCAATTGCGGATTTTTTCCGGGAGAAACAAAAAATAAAAGAATAGAAAGGATCGGGGCTTTTTTATGGACTTTATCAACATGATGCTTGCCGGAGGACCGGTGATGTGGCTGTTGCTGTTGGGGGGCGTGGTGGCTCTGATGCTCTTTTTGTACAAAAGTTTTCAGTTTCACCGGGATGAAGTGAATGTGCGTGAATTGATTACCGGACTGACCAATGTGCTTGACCGGGATGGTTATGTAGAGGCCATCACCCTGTGTGACAATACCCCCGGCCCGGCGGCTAAAGTTCTGGCGTCGGTTATTCTTGCCGCCCGCGGCGGAGATAATGACCTCAACCGGGCGGTGGAAGACGCCGGATTGGATGAAGTACCCAAACTTGAGAGCATGCTTTCCCTCCTTGAAGCCATCGGTTATCTCGCTCCCCTGCTGGGACTGCTGGGTACGGTTCTGGGGATGATGAACGCATTTTTCCAGCTGGGCGGCACTCAGACTTCACTTATTTCCCAGGATAAACTTATTCCCGGGGTTACCATGGCTCTGATGACTACGGCGGCAGGATTGACTTTGGCGATATGCTGTTACGCCGCTTACACCTATCTGTACAACCGGGTCCGCCACCTGGTGCTGGATATGGAACGGGGCGCAAGCGAAATGGTGGCTTACCTCGAACGCCGGAGAAATGAAAAATGAACCGCCGGTTTTTCCATCGGAAATTCAGATTGTCGCTGCGGCCGTTTCCCCGTTTCCCGATTCTGGTGGCACTGGCAAATCTGTTTTTTCTGCTGCTGATTTTTATTATGATTTCCAGCATGTATGTTCAGGTGTCCGGGATTGAAGTTACCCTGCCGGAACTTTACATGCCCGGCAGCGCGAGGGTGGAGCGTTTTATCATCACCATAACTTCAGCGGAAAACGGCAATCAGATCTATTTCAATGACCAGCCGTTGTCCATGGATAAACTGGCAGAGCAGCTGGCGCGTACCCGGGATGTTTCACGCAGCCGGGTGGTGGTGGTAATGGCAGACCGTAAGTCTTCACACGAGACGCTGATGAAAGTCTGCAATCTGGCCGCCAAAGCCGGACTGGGAGTTTTTCTGGCGGCGGCTCCGGAAAACGGCCGGATGGAGACCACTTTTGGTGAACGTTAAATTCATTGATTAATGTAACGGGCCGGAAGAGAGATGAAGTTTGGGTTGAAACATAGCGGAAATGCGGTGCTGTTTTTTCTGGCGGCGGGATTGACAGTTCTGATATTTTTTCTGATGGGCTGGCTCTTCCGCTATCAGGCTCCCCGGCCGGAAGAGGGAAAAAGGGAACATAATTCCATCTATTTGATGGATATTTCCGGTAATACTCCTCAGATGCAGAAGATGCGGCAATATTTGTCGCTCTATAATCCTGCTGAAGCTATCCGTTCAGACGGGCGGATAAATTTTGCCGCTTTCTGGAAAAATCCCGGCCGCGGCAAAGCAGTTGAACCGGGCATGCCGGAGTTTGAAATATCCCTTCCGCCGCAAACCGGCAAACTGGAGTTTAAAGTTTCCCCGCCGTCTCCGGCAGATATTTTGCCGGAACTGGTTTATCAGGCGACAGATGAGATTGATCCGGCGGCTTCCGGTGCGTCGTCCGGAGGGAAGGGGGGGAATACCGCTGATGCGGATAAGCGGCAGAATGGCATGCCGGAGGTTTTTCTGGACGGCAGAAAGATAAATCCGGGGTCTCCGCCGCCGCGTCCGGGCAATGTCGGAAATAACGGTATGAACGTTCGTCTGGCCCTTTTCCGCCGCAACGGGATTATTCGCGGCGATGTGCTTGAAGGGCCGGCGGGGAATTACGGAAGATTGCTGCTCTGGGCGGAAAAAGCGGTGGATAAACTTATACCGCAAAAAGGTAAAGTTGAGATAAATATTATTTATCCTCCTCAGAAAAAACAACCATCCGGAGGTAAAAGATAATGCGCGGCATAAGTTACAGTACTTTTTTTCTTCTGGTGGTATTTTTCTCGCTCGCGGCAGTGGCGGTTCTGATGGTAAGAGAGACATTGCGGCGGCGGAAAAATTACTGGGAAATGGGAGGCAGTAAACTCTTTGAGTGCAAAAACTGCCATTATTCCTTTGTGTCCCAGAATGAGGCCAATGTTTCCCGCTGCCCCCGCTGCAACTCGATTTGCTTCCGCCGCAGCCGCAAATAGCTGGAGTAAGCCGTCAGGCAGAGCGTTTGCCATTTGCGGTAAAGCCGGTGAATAAGTGTATAAATATGCGACAGAAAAATGGGATTCAGGACAAAAAGTGGATTTTTTAACCGCGGCGGGTATGAAATACTCCCCGGTGTTTTTTAAAATGGAATATGATAGATTTGCACACACACAGTTTTTATTCGGACGGTACTGATTCGCCGGGGGAAATTGTCCGTCTGGCGGCGGAAAAAGGTTTGTCTGCCGTCGCGCTTACCGATCATGACACGGTTGATGGATTGGATGAATTCATGGCGGCGGGGGCGGAATATCCCGGTCTGGAAACCTGGGGCGGAGTGGAGTTTTCCTGCCGTTACTGTCAGCGTGAAGTGCATATATTGGGATTTCTCTGCAATTGGAAAGAGGGGGATTTTGTCCAGTTTATGCAGATGATGCGGGAGAGCCGGATCGAACGGGTGTCGTTACTGAAAAAACGGCTGGAAAGTTTGAAGTATCCGATATCTGATGCTGATCTGGATGAACAGTTTGCTCAAATTCCCGGCGGCCGTCCGTCTTCACCGGGGAGACCGCATTTTGCCGCCGCGCTGCTGAAGAAATATCCGGAGCGTTTCCGGGACTGGGATGATGTTTTTGCCAAACTCCTCAAGCGGGGGGCCCCGGCTTTTGTGGAACGGAAACTGCCGATGATAACAGATGTGCTTGAAGTTATCCGGAAAGCCGGAGGAGTGGCAATCTGGGCGCATCCGGTTTACCGCTCAAGAAATGAACGGGCCTTTGTCCGCCGCATGCTCAAGCGTTTTGTTCCGGAGGGACTGGACGGGGTGGAAGCCTATTACAGTTTGTACGGGGTGGATGAAAGTGCCATGCTGAATGATTTTGCCGCTGAATTCGGTCTTGCCCGTTCCGGCGGCAGCGATTATCACGGCAAAAACAGCCCGAAAATTGAACTGGGCAGCGGAGCGGGAAAACTCCGGGTGCCGGATGAATTGCTGGAGAGTCTGCTCCTGCGGCGGAGGGAGAAGTATGGCATTGCTGGATAGAATTACCTCACCTGCGGAGGTGAGAAAACTCAATACGGCAGAGCTGGAGGAGCTTTCTGCTGAAATAAGGTCGCTTATTCTTGAGGTGGTAAAAAATAACGGCGGTCATCTGGCGTCCAACCTCGGCACGGTGGAGCTGATTGTTGCGCTGTACAGGGTTTTTGAATTTCCGGATGACCGGGTGGTCTGGGATGTGGGACACCAGTGTTATACCCACAAAATTCTTTCCGGACGGCGGAAATTTTTTGAAACGCTGCGCCGTACCGGAGGCTGCTGCGGTTTTCCCACTCCGCTGGAAAGTCCGGAATACGATGTGAGCATAAGCGGTCATGCCGGTGTGGCAATTTCCACTGCGCTGGGGTTTGCGGCGGCGGATTCTGCCGCCGGAAGGGACCGCAAGACGGTTGCCTTTCTCGGCGATGGCGCGCTTAATTGCGGTATTTCGCTGGAGGGGTTGAACAATGTCCGGATGGATGACGGGCATCTGGTGGTGGTGCTTAATGACAATAAAATGTCCATCAGCAAAAATGTCGGCGGACTATCCTCGTATTTGAACCGGATACTGGTCAATCAGCGTTACAGCATATTGAAAAAGAGAATTCGTAATTTTCTCGGCGGCATGCCCCGGGGAAACCGTATTATCCGTTTTATTTCCCGGGCGGAAGCCTTTGCCAAAGGTTTGATTTT
This sequence comes from uncultured bacterium, assembly GCA_949286445.1. Taxonomy (GTDB): domain Bacteria; phylum Verrucomicrobiota; class Lentisphaeria; order Victivallales; family Victivallaceae; genus CASECL01. Next base: position 8,921 of record CASECL010000266.1, read on the forward strand.
GCCGGGCGCGGTTTTTGAAGAACTCGGCATGCGTTATCTCGGTCCCATTAACGGGCATAATATTGAAGAACTGGTGAAGACCTTTGAAAGTGCCCGTAACAGCGACCGGCCGGTATTGGTGCATGTGGTAACTCAGAAGGGTCACGGTTATGAACCGGCAGTGTTTGAACCGGAAAAATACCATGGAGTAACCCCCGACTCCTTCCGGAGCCCGGCGGCGGAAACAAAAAACGTTTCCGGGAAAGAAAAAAGTTTTTCTCAGGTTTTCGGACAGGTTATGCTGGAACTGGCCGGAAAATATCCGGATTTGAATGCGGTGGTGGCGGCCATGGCCGGAGGGGTGGGGCTGGAGGAATTTGCCGGTAAACATCATGACCGTTTTTATGACTGCGGGATCGCGGAATCACATGCGGTGCTTTTTGCCGCCGGGCTGATCGGAGGCGGGAAAAAAGCGGTGGTGGCAATTTACGACAGTTTCATGCAGCGCACGCTGGACAATATCTATCATGATGTCTGTCTGGGAAATGTGCCTTTGATTATGGCACTTGACCGAGGGGGGGTGGTGGAGGACGGGCCGACTCATCACGGGATTTACAATTTAAGTTTTCTGCGGGCATTGCCCTGGCTGACGATCATGGAGCCGGCGGACGGCAATATGCTGCGCAATATGCTTTTTTCCGCCTTGGAATACGGCCGGCCGGCGGTTATCAGATATCCCAAGGGCGGTGCAGGTAATTTCAATCCGGATCAGAAGGCGGAAATTCTTCCTTTCGGGCGCGGCCGCCTGCTGGCCGACGGGAAAGATGCGGTGTTATGGGCCTCCGGCGCAGAATGCCGCACGGCACTGGAGGTTAGAAAAATACTGCTGGAAAAATATCATCTGGAAATCGGAGTGGTTGATCCGGTTTTTATCAAACCTCTGGACCGGGAACTGGCGGAGTCAGCCGGTAAACGCCGGATTTTCACGCTGGAAGACCATGTGGTTTCCGGGGGACTTGCCTCCGCGCTTGCTGATGCTGGATTTGTGGTGGAATACCGTTTCGGCTGGCCGGACGACCGGGAAGTGCCTCATGGCAAGGTGGCAGATTTGAGAAAACAGTTTAAACTCCGCGCGGAAGATATCGCGGAAAAAATAGGAGAAATTCTGTCCAAATGCGTTTGAAACTTATTGCCTGCAAAGTTTTTTTCCGGGAGTTGTGCCGGGAATTATCGGTTTCACCTCATGTTTTTGATGTGGAGTTTCTTGATCTTGGTGAACACGCCCGCCCGGCGGAACTGCGGCAGAAACTGCAGGAACGGATAGATCAGATTGCCGCCGGACCGGAAAAATATGATGCGGTTCTGCTGGGATACGGCCTCTGCGGACGGGCCACTGATACGCTGACGGCAAAACGGGAGAAACTTATTCTGATGCGTTCCCACGACTGCTGCACGGTGCTGCTGGGGTCGCGGGAAGAGTATCTCAAACACTTTGGAGAAATGCCCAGCACGCCTTTCAGCAGCAACGGTTTCGTTGATCACGGCAGTTACATCTTTGACGGAGACGAAGTTATCAGCGGATATGATGACTCCTATGCCAAACTGGTGGAAACTTACGGCGAAGAGGATGCCAAATATATTTATGATGCCATGCACCCCAAGCTTGACGGCAAACTCCAGCCGGTCTATTTCATCCGCATGCCGGGAATTCCTGACAGCGGGGCGGAAAAAAAGTGCATGGAAAAGGCGGCGGAGGAGGAACGGGAGTTCCGTACTCTCGAGGGAAGTTTCCGCATGCTGCACAAATTTATCGCCGGAGAGTGGGATGATGGCGATTTCCTGACGGTTCCCGCCGGGCGTTCAGTGCATCTGGTGGGCGATCAGAAAGAGGTTATCCGGCTGGATTGATCCGGGTTGTGTCAACGCTCCGGCAGACGGACGTGTATCAGCAGCTGTGGACTTGGACGATTTTCCGTTGTTGTCAACGCTCCGGCGGACGGCAGAATGGATAATCTCCCGGCGGCTGGAAAAATAAGCCGGAAAATACCGGAGATGCCGCCGTGCCGTATTCCTCCGGCGGTACCGGAAAAATTTATTGGAAAATCAGTTCACCGAAACACTCCGGCATATGAAAATTAAGTTCATTCACCGGAGACCAGCTGCCCCAGTGGGGATGGGAAGACCGGTCGGCGCATTTATAAAAGTTCCCCCGGAACGCCCGGCCGGAAAATAATATTTCCCTTTCAGTCTGACGCCGGAAAAAATCAAAAGGTATATAAAGTCCGAGATGCCATTTTGTCTCCCGGGTGATTTCTTCTTCCAG
>CASECL010000267.1 GCA_949286445.1 uncultured bacterium
AATTCTGGAGACGTAATTAAAACCTAAACTATTCGTTTCATTAAATTTCCAACAATGATTCGCATTGTCCCAAGCACAAAAATTTCCTTTGGTCATCACCCTCGCCGCTTGGGGATATCAAATCGCCTTCCTTTGTCACATTGAATGTTGAAGTCGACGTTGGAATGTAAGTTGTGGCTGCATTATTTCCAGAGTTGGAAGGTATGGTCCACAAATCGAGATTATCCACTTCTGCTGATTTCATGGACCATCCGTCAACTGCAGTAGCGGTGATTGAAGCACCTGGCTTTGTTGTAATAAAGGTTGGTAACGTTACGTGAGTATCCCCCTTAACACCTGTTGCATAAATTACGAACGGAAAGAAGAAATATGACAAAACAATTGGTAATGTTTTTCGATTCATTCTATCTCTCCTTTCTTTTAATTTAATCGTTCGTGTTAAAATTACAAGGAAACCATTGTTCTTAAGTTGTCTTAATATCTTTTCGGCCTTCTCATAATTTTCCTCTTGAGCATCCGAAATCCCCAATCTTAACAACTGAGACTGTCCTTATTGTAAAGACCAAAATCGACAAAACACATTTTTTCAGACCTGAAATTTTATCATCTTCTAGAAATCTGTATTAATAGAAACTTTATCGCAAAATCGTAAGACAGAAGTATGTTTTCATGCTCCAGACTCAAAAAAGTGATATACATCAAAGCATGTAATTTTCCTGTAAAGTAATACTATTGACATTTCAGCCTCTTGTATTTGGAGTGCAATATTCAATTCATTATAACGAAACAATCCTCCAAGCATTACAGCGAAATACTTTTATATCTGCGATCTTCCCCAGCTATAACCTAAAGATATCACTTTTCATTTTTCCGCGTAATTGTATCTTTCCAGTCAGCCCAGTCCTATTACTTTTGCAGGATTGCTTCTGCACATCTGTTCTATCTCAGAAGCAGAAAACATCCCTGATTCTGACAGGAAATCAACACAATCCTGCATTGTGGCAGAAGATCCGGCAAGACATTTGCGAATCGGATTATGATATAAACCATTTTCCTCCAGCACTGCGATTTCATTGCCCATTATATATTTTCCCGGCGGAAGACCGGCAGCCGGAGCAGCATCACTTACCACAATAAGTTTTTCAACACTTTTGCATCTTTTAAAACACTTGATTACCTCAAGCGGCAAATGATGTCCGTCAGCGATAAACATGGCAATCAGACGATCTTCAGCCATTCCATCCCATATCGGATTATGATGCCGGTCAATAGTGTTAGTTATCCCATTGCCCAGGTGTGTCAATAACGTTGCGCCGGCATCAACAGCACGGCGGAGTAACAGACTATCTGCCGCAGTATGCCCCAGGGAAACCAGTATTCCATGTTCAACAGCAAATGGAATAAGTTCCATAACTCCTGGTCTTTCCGGAGCAACCGTAAGTATTTTCAATACCGGAGCAAAATATTCAATAAAGGCAATATTACTTTCTTGAACATATTCTGACGGATGCGCTCCAACATACCCGGGAACCGGAGAAATGAAAGGCCCTTCAAAATGAAATCCCGGCACATTTTTTTCCCAATTCCGATTTCTGACAGCATTGAATATTATCTCTGCATTGCGCTTGTATATTTCCGGCGGTGAAGTTATCAATGCAGGTAAAAAAACTTCTGTCCCGGTGACAAAGAGTTTTTCCGCCGCCAGGACAAATTTTTCCTCAGTCAGAGATGGTGAAGAAAAATCCACTTCTACAAAACCATTCACCTGCAAATCAATCCATCCGCATTTTTTCATATCAGAGAATATCCGTAATCATAAAATTATTATTATTTTTTGAGTAACGCAGCAGAGTCACGATCAAGATAAATAAAACAATTTTTATGCTCGCGCATTATTGAAGAAGGACAAAGATTAGATATTTCTCCTTCTATTGCCGATTTGACTGCAACAGCTTTGCGAGAATCCGGTAGGAACAACTCAGGAAATTGTCCGGGGAAAAAATTACCCCTGGAAAACCGGTAGCTTTACCGACTTCTGATTGAGAAAGTAACCGTTTATTAAAATAAACTTTTTCTTTAACGGAAATGCTTCAGAATAAGTACCTTTTTTGCAAAACTTTGAATAAAAAAATTCTGTCTCCTGCTCAATTGTATTTTCAAGACATGCAATACCTTCTGACATTGTAGAAAACGCTGAAGATACCCTGTTAATAAAAATATGTTCATCCCCAGTTCCTATGGCTCGTCCGGGCAAAACCGTAAACATAATTTTTCTGCCGGTACGGAGTGTATGATACTTTTTATGTCACAGCATACAATCTGTTCAGCAACCTATATTACACTGCCTTACCTTTGACTGGAAATGAATGCAACAGCAACAGCGGAAAATCACCGCCGCCAATGAGAAATGCAAGAACTTTGAATTTCGGGGGTTTATTCAATACCGGCACTCTTTTTTACTTCTTGTAACTCAGCTTCAAGATGGTAATATTGTGCACGGGATACATTCAAACGGGCACTTTCCAGCTTTTCGTATAAATGGGCATTGCGGAGAATTTTTTCCAGCAACGGATTGCGATTCACGCCACTTATGTCCAGATAAAAAAGCCGCCGCTGGAACCCATTGGTGCCTATCGTCCGGTTTATTTCAAAAATCTGAAAACCTCCACAGTATTTTTTCATGAAGTCATCGGAGAAATCCCCGGAAAAACCGGGTTCACAAAGCGGTAATTCCATATAGATCCCGTAATCAGTACGCTGTTTGAGTATATCGAATATTTCATGTATCCGCTGTTCAGAATAAACCGCATTCCCGTTCATTGCATAGCCGCTTTCCCAATGATGAACAACACTCAACAGCAAAACAAAATCCCAGCGTGAATGGTTTGCTGTCAGATAGTCAAAAAGATCAACTTTCAATACCCCACTCAAGGATTCATAACACCCCTGGGTATCTACCGCTCCGTTATCTATAGCAGCAATATTATTTCCCAGTATCTCCAACACCTTCCCGATCAGGCCGGAATTGCAACCGACATCCAGTATGGAAAAACCATTGCACCTTCCCTGCCGGATCAGAATGTCTGCAGCAATCAGCAATGCCCGGTCAAGACCGAGACGTTCATAATTTTGATTTTCCATACCGGAAAGAAAATCACTGTCCGGATTTAACAATCTGTCACGCAATGTTTTTTCATCTATTTCAGGCAGATAACGCATAGGTCAATTTCACCCTTTCATTTCCACCGGAGATATTTTTATTTCTCCGGGAACATCGATAAGCAGCGGAGAATTATTATCCACGTTGTGTGCAACATCAAAAACCAGTGCATTGAAAACTTTGTCCGCATAATCCCCTTGCCGCGGTACCCGAAGCCCGAGATCCACTTTGAAAAAACTTCCGGGCAGTAAAGTGTTGTAAAACGAAAAATCAATAATCCATTTCCCCGGAGTAAGCGTCGGCAGACGTGTATTACTGAAAAATGAATTCAGTACAAATAATCCGACCCCTTCCATTGTCGAAATTACACATCCTGTTTCAAAATCCTTCAGTTCCTCGTTTACCTGCAGCACGGTACGGATAACACAAGTATGATTCAGAACCGCCTGAACTGCCTCTGCTCCATCCACCAGCAGCATGGCATCGGTGAACTCAGCGATCGCTGAAGCAAGACGATTTTGTATCCGCGCGCAAAATGGCGGTTGCAACGCAGATACCGACAGACAACTATTCTCTCCGGAATGAGATGTTTTTAAAGCCGGTGGCTTTACCGATTGAACACTTTCTGCATTTCGTTTCATGTACAAGCTGAATGCTTCTGCCGGATCCGTGTCAATAAGCATTCTGCCTTTTTCAAGCAAAATACAACGGGAACACAATGAAGTCACCACCGGCTGCGCATGAGAGACAAACAGCAATGCCACGCCTTTTTCCAGTAATTTATGCAAATGAGTATAACATTTTGCCTGAAAAAAACAATCCCCTACCGCCAGTGCTTCATCAATAATCAGAATATCCGGAGTCAGCAATGTCATTACGGAAAACGCCAAACGCACCATCATGCCGCTGGAATAGTTTTTCAGCGGCTGATCAATAAATACCCCTATGGCGGCAAAATAAATGATTTCATCTATGTGTC
>CASECL010000268.1 GCA_949286445.1 uncultured bacterium
GTGTTGCCGTGAGATAGGAAACCATTTTGTTTCTTTGTATCTCACTGTAGTGAAGTACTGTAGAGGAAGTTATACTGTAAGGCAGTGAATTTGAACGATTGGAAAGAGGACTTTTATTAGAAGTATTTGATGAATAGAAAATGTTTTACTGTTTTTGATGTAAATAATTAAAAAAGGTTGTACATATGCCAGCAAGTGAGAGAGATATTAGGAATATAGTGTCGTCTTTTGTAATATCGTATGCTTGTGGATTTTCCGACAGACATATTCAAGAAAGTGATGATCCCGACGGCACTATCAATATGAAAATACATAATGTTTTCATCGCAGCCTTGGGTAGAGATATACAATATTATTCTGCCTTGGCGCGTTCACTGGACAGCAGTCTTGGTAATATGTTAGAAAAAATGGCGATAAAAATAGCGGAATTAAATTATGATGTTTCACAACATGTGGAAGGAATAATCTATCAGGAGCAAACTGCTATCATTGCAGATTTATTAGAGCGATATAAAAGACATGCCAAAAAACCTGAAATAGATGACTATAGAAAGTCATTATTCGACAGTGACCACAGTAATAACTTTCCTGGTATTGCCAAACGTCATGAAAGTGATTATTGTCTGTTTGATCGAGAGACGGGAATATATCACTTAATAGAATTAAAAATTGGAGGAGATCTTGATAATAAAAAAGCCCGTTCGGAAAAAGAGGCAATATTAGAGCAATATTGCATCTTAGCTAATTCTCAGGGCAACGCAGATAATATCAGAATTCACTTTGCCACCGCATACAATCGTTATGGAGAAGGCAATGTGTGGTCACAAAGCCGAGTACGCCAGTTCTTTGCCGATGATGAACTCCTTATAAGCAGTTCTTTTTGGAATATGATTTGTAAAATACACTGTGGATACGAAATTGTTTTGGATGAATACAGAAAGAATGCACACTACATTATAGATGCTCTTAGTAAGATAAAACAAGTGTATTTACCGGAATGATATATTAGGAGATGAGCATTGGTTAGATCGTATATAGAGTGCGGAGACAGTAAGATCCTAATAAAAAAGATAAGATCAAAGTCAGTAGATCTTTTACTTACCGATCCTCCGTACAATATTGGAAAGTATTCTACTGGAAATATCCCTCTGCCGGGACGTTCTGCATTGAACAACGATGTGGCGAGATGGGATTGGGATCATTTTGAACCGTCAGAATGGGTTGATGATTTTCTGCGAATATTAAAACCAACAGGGAATCTTTTCATTTTTACGAGTTACAATCAAATTGGGAAATGGCACGAATGTTTAGACCATCTTTTTGATACTACTCAGTTTATGATATGGCATAAAACCAATCCACCACCAAAAATATTTAAAGCAGGTTTCTTGAATAGTTGTGAGATGATTTTTTGTTGTTGGAATAAAAATCACACATGGAATTTTTCCAAGCAAAATGAAATGCATAATTTTATAGAAAGTCCGATTTGCATGTATCCTGAGCGCTTGAGAGCCCCCAAACACCCAACTCAAAAACCTGTTGCAATCTTAAAGAAAATAATAAAAATCGCAAGTAATGAAAATCAGGTAGTATGTGATCCTTTTATGGGAGTTGGTTCAACCGGTGTTGCGGCCATTTCCTTGAAACGCAGATTTATAGGTATGGAAAAGGACACTATATATTTTGACGCAGCCAGACAACGTATTGAACAAGAGGAAAATAGAAATGCTGTTTCCTTCTAAGATAAAGGATGATTTAGAGCCAATAATAAAGTGGGCAGGTGGCAAAGAAAAAGAACTTAAATATATTCTTCCAAGGTTGCCAGCTCAATTTACAGATTATTACGAACCTTTTGTTGGCGGCGGTTCTGTATTCACAGCGATAAATGCGGACAGATATTTTATAAATGATAAGTCCACAGAATTAATGAGACTTTACGATAGCATAAAACGGCAAGATAGTGAATTTTTCTCATGGATCGAATTGATTGCAAAATTTTGGGGCAATATCGGAACATTTTTGATGAATTCTGATGAGTGTATTGTGATATACATCTCCCTGAGAAATGGTGATATAGCAGAAGCAGAATTAAAATCGCGTATCTGTGATTTCATACATGACAAACTTTCAATGTTATCCTTGTTGTTGCCGGATGGTTTTATTTGGTATCGTAATCGATATATTGAAGAATTGCAGGATTCCATCACGGACAAAATGCGAAGAATGCACAGGATAGAGAAAGAAAAAGGAATTCTGGGAGAAAATGATGTAAAGGCAAATATTGAGACGGCCTTTCGCAGTGCAGCATACGCATATTTGAGAGCTTTATATAATGATAAAGAGTTATTGAGCAGCGTGCCTCAATTAGATATTGCCGTCTTTTATTTTATACGTAATTTTGCTTACAGTGGAATGTTTCGTTACAATAAAAATAATGAGTTTAATGTTCCATACGGTGGCATCGGATACAACAACAAAGATCTTAAGAAAAAAATTCTTTATTACAAATCTGATTTATTGAAGCAACATTTCAATAACACGGTAATGGAAAATTTGGATTTTGAGGACTTTTTTAAACTTCACCAACCAACGGAGGAAGATTTTATTTTTCTTGATCCTCCGTATGATTCTAAATTCAACACTTACGCACAAAATGAATTTTCGTTGGCTGATCAGGAGCGTTTGGCTGATTTCCTCTGCAATAAATGCAAGTCCCAATGGATGATGATTATTAAGAATACACCATTTATAATGTCGTTGTACGCTAATCGGGATTTGAGTATTATGAAGTTTGATAAGAAATATCAAGTGAGTTTTATGAATCGTAATGATAGAAATGTAGAACATTTGCTGATCATGAATTATTAGAAGTCATATCAATATTCTGTCGAAATGTTTGTCGTAGCGATGCAAATGGAGCGGTTACACTTTTGTCGCATATAATATAACTGGTGTTCATAATGCCTATCATGAAGATTTGATCTTTGCAAATAACAGTTTATTTCAAATATTTGCAAAAAATTTGCCGGCATGTTATATTTTCTTCTATTATGAGCAGAATACATTTTTTTTACAGTATTGTAATGGCATTTCTTTTTCTCATCGCCTTCGTGCTGACGGGAAAAAGTCTGTATGATGAATTTCTGGTGCGGGATGAACTCTTCCCTTTCCGCTCCGTCACCTCTCCGGAACAGGCAAAGCAGATTCTGAATTCCCTGAAAAAACCCCTCAGCAGAGAAACTGAGGCTGAACTGCTCATCCGTCTTGCCACCGGGGCGGTAAACCGTAAAGAATATGATGCTGCGGCGGAATTCGCCCGGATGGCATTGGAAACGGAGGCCGAAGAAGATTACCTCTTCCGTGCCGGAGCCATGCTGGGATACTGCGATTTTTTCCGTCACCGCGACCGGGAGGGTAGAGAACGGCTTTCCAGACTGCTGAAAAATAAGAAACTTCCGGAAGATCTGCGGCTTGAGATTATACAGGTGCTGGAGTGGGATCAGGCCAGAGGGGAATGATGAAAATGAATAACAAAGTAAAACTGCTTCTGGAATTCTTTCCCCCTGCCGTGCTGCAGAAATGCCTGCTTTTTGCCGCATTGCTGGTTTGCAACTCAATCTTTTTTATTGTTGCTGACAGCAATACTCTGCAATACTCTGATATTATGATGGAGTTTTACCTGGACGGGCTTTACTTACTGCTCTTTCTGTTATTCTGTTCTATCGGGCCGGCGTGGCTGAATTCCGTCTTCTGCTGGAGCGTAATTGCAGTGGTAACGCTTTGGAGCGGTCTGGACATCTTTCTTTTTGTCCACTTTCATGCCCGGATTGAACCGGTATTTCTTGATCTTGTCCGGCTGGCCAGCCCCAGTGAATGCCGGGGGTTTTTCGCCGAATATCTGTGGGATAAACGCAATTTAATCCCGGTTCTGCTGGGAATCGGCATTTTCGGCGGTTTTTACGGGGTAAAAGAATTAAAACTCCGTGCAGTCGCGTTGCTTATCGCGGCAGTGGTGGTGCCGATGGCCGCAGTCTGGGCTTTCCGGGTATCGCCCTCCGCCGAACCGGAGAAAAAGGCATTGCTTCAGCTGCCTGCCCGGGCGGACGCCTGGATTGAATACCTTATTCTGCGCCGGAAACTGGCGGAAAGCGTGGCCGCCGCCAATGCCGGACTGCAGGCGGAGGCGGGTAAAGATTGCAAAACTATTGTGCTGGTGATCGGAGAATCCCATTCCAAAGCTCACAGTGCCGTTTACGGCTACCCGAGACAGAACAATCCTGAACTGGAAAAACTTCGCGCGGCAGGTAAATTGCGGGTTTTTTCTGATGCGGTATCGCCCCACTCTTTTACTGAATTTGCGGTGCCGAAAATACTTACCCTTGCCTCCCATCAGAACGGCAAAGAATTTTTTCATATGCCGGATATTTTCGATCTGGCCCGGGCTGCCGGATTCCGTACCTGGTGGATCTGCAATCAGGAGCCGTCTTTTGACGGAGCGGTCTCTTATTCGGCGATTACCCGCCGGGCGGATAACACCCTTTACGGCAGGACGCAGAAAAATTCTCCTTATGATGAATCGCTTTTCAAACTTTTTGCTGATGCGCTGTCCGACCCGGCGGAATATAAATTGATTGTCTGCCAGCTTAACGGCAGTCATTTTCACTATGAAAACACTTATCCTGAATCCTTTGCCCGTTACCCGGCGGATGCGGTTGAAGAATTTTTCACTCCGGCGCAGCGGGAAAATTCGGCCAAGGTCAATGCTTATGACAACTCCATTCTTTACAATGACTATGTGCTGTCAAAGCTGATGGAAATTCTGGAAAAAAGCGGTCAGCAGGGATTTCTTTTTTATGTGTCGGATCACGGGGAAAATCTTTTTGAAACTCCGGATGCCCGGATGCATTCTGAATTTCAACCCACCCGGCGCACCGCTGAAGTGCCGGGGTATCTTTATCTCACCGGCAAATTCTCCGGACTTTTGGAACCGGATATGGAAAAACGCCTGAATACAGCAATGTCAAGACCTTTTGCCACCGAGAATACCATTTATTTTCTCTTTGATCTGGCGGGGATAAAATGGTTTGGCAGCAACGCTCCGGAGAGTGTGCTTTCAGCAGACTTCAAACCGTTTCCCCGCAAAGTATCCCGGGCGGGAACATACTATGATGCTCTACCGGAAACGCCTTGAGCTTTTATTCCGGGCTTGAGTGGGAATTGTGTTTCTTGCTGGTGGGGTAATGTTTCGGCGCGGTTGGCCGGGAGCTTGAGGGGTGATGAAGAAAATCGGAAAAAAAGCGTTGCCCCGACTGGTTCAGCAGACGGGGCAATGCGGCAATATGAGGCTTTTTCAATCAATCTAATTCATTTTTTCAATTACCCCGTGCATTAACAATACCGGAATGGCCTGTAATGCTATTGCCAGTACAATTTCTGTTATTCCCAGTGTCAGATACCATTTCTTGGGAATAAATAGTCCCAGCACTGCCGTTATGGCCAGAATTACGGCAATAACGCAGACTGCAACTGTTGCCCCGGCGGGAAAATCCACTACATTTCGCGCGTAGAAATATTTGATCAAACTTCCTGCCGCGATAATGAAAATCAGAATGACATTGAACCATTTCAACAGCAGCATCCATTTGTCTGAGTTTGAATTTTCCGGCATAATTTTTCTCCTCCCTTTTTTTGTATGTGGAAAGGTAATTTGATTTCCCGCATTCTTCCGCGGCCTGGGATGAAATAATTTACTGTCACCCTGCAAATATCGTATATTATCACCCCTGGAATATCATAAATCACAGTTTTTTATTTGTCAGGCAAAATTTGTTAAAAACAGCAAAAAACAGTTGATTATGCAAAAGCCGGATGCGGGAAGGAAAAAACTTTTAAGGAAAGGTTCTTTCCTTCCCGCGCTCTTCCTTTTCCAAACCTATCCGGGGTACATTGCTTCAATTGATAAAACAATTGAAGCAATGCAGGCTTTCTTTCGGTTTTATACGAATTTCTTGCAGTAGATATCATGAAAAATCAAGGTTTTCTATTGATATTCAATTTGTTAAATGATTTTTTATGATCGACTGAATTATGAGATTTTTTCGTATCTTGTCGGGTTCAGGCAGTATAATGCCGATTGCCGGCAGGTAAAATTAAAGACTGTTTGAAGACTCAGACTGAATTACCGGATATTTTGGGGATATTATATAATTCCAGAGGGAAAATATACAGCAGCAGAGAATATCTTCTCCGGGGCGGAATAATATTGACAGTTCAGAGGGTTATCACACAGCTTGTTACCTCGACCCCGTCAGGCAGTAATTTCCCGATCAGCAGTATTTTTGCCGGCAGCATTTCAATATCTTCGGCGAATATGGTGTCGTCTGCCGGAATATTGTTGCTGAGAGCCTCTTCTCCCATCAGACCTCTGACAAAGGCAACATCACTTTCGGATAATTTATCTACAATCTTAAAATTATTTTTTTCCAAAAACTCCATAAAGTCTTTGCGCGGTGTTTTGAAGCTGCAAAGATATATCGGATCCCGGCTTTGGGTTTTTATACCGTGAAAATTACTTATGTCATTAAAGAATTCATGGCCATGGCATCTGAAATATGTTCTGATCTCATCTTTGCGCATAGCGGTTTTCCGTATCGGCAGAAATCAGTTTATAATCGGCCAGCAGAAATGCAGTAATACTGCAATTAGAAAAATAAACAGAACTGTGTATTTTATCAAATCTTTTCTGGTTTCCGGTTTCATAATATTATCCCTCCTGCCTGGATTGCAAGATTTTGGAGTTTTGCGTTTTTTAGAAGATGAAATTTCTCCGTCATCCGGACGAAGTTTTGCATTTCATAGAATAAAATTTCCGGATATTCCAAAAAACTTTTTTTCTCCCCCCCCAATTATGATTATCTTTTTGGGTAACAGTTAACTGTTTTTATTATGAGTGGAAAAATCAGAATTATCACCCCCCGGGAGAAAATAATTCATCTCAGCCCCACGCAGAACTACTTTAAACATTGTTTTGAGATTTTTCAAATTGTTTTTTTATGGATTATGGATATTTTATAAATTTTTTGTCTCCATAAAGCAGTCCGCAAGGAATAAAATTTGGCTGAATTAATTAAAGCATGGGGCTGATTTTTTGCTTTGCCGGATGCGGTTTACAGTGGAAAAACCTGATAGAAAAAAGTATGTATTTTCGGGCGCAAGCTGTTTGGTTCTATGTAACTGTGAGGAGAGAAGCAGCAGGAAGACAGTCCGCGGCAAAGGAACAACTCTTTCCTGCGGTGTGCCGATTCAACTCTTTTTGCCGGATGATTTTTCCTGCATGTATGTCTGAAAAACAGACTTTAATGCGACTGCTTTTTCTGTTTCCGGAGTAATGGCTTGAGAACGGTATTTAAGTTATCTGCGACAATATTTTCCGCCGGTTGATTTTACTGCGGAAATCTGAACGTTAACCGGAAAATAAGAAGTTCCGGAAAATCAAAAAGATTCGGAAAATAAAAAAACCCCGGGAAATAAAAAAAGCCCGGAAAATCCGGGCTTTTGATAATTTGCAATCGCAGCTTAACGCTTCGAAAACTGGAAGCGGCGGCGAGCTCCGGGCTGACCCGGCTTTTTGCGTTCCTTGACGCGGGCATCGCGGGTGAGCATGCCATTCTCTTTGAGCTTGGCATGATAAAGGTCACCGTCACACTCCGCCAAAGCTCTGGCAATGCCGTGACGCAGCGCACCGGCCTGTCCAGCCATGCCGCCGCCGTCAAGATTGGCCTTGACGTCAAATTTGCCTTCCGCTTCGGTCACTTTGAAAACCTGACCGACGAAACCGCAGAGAGCATCGCTCTTGAAGTAATCTTCCATCTTCTGGCCGTTGACCATGATGATACCGGTTCCCGGAGTCATCCGGACCCGGGCAACCGCGCATTTGCGGCGGCCGACGGCACAAATCTCATTAGTATTTGCCATAATTACTTACTCCTCGCCATGGAAACTTTTACCGGATTCTGAGCTGCATGGGGGTGTTCCGCTCCGGCATACACCTTGAGATTGCGGAAAAGCTGACGCCCCAGACGGCCGTGCGGGAGCATGCCCCAGACCGCGGCTTTGATAATGCGGGTCGGATCTTTTTCAAACATTTCCTTGGAAGTGATGTGCTTGAGTCCGCTGCGGTAGCCGGTGTATTCCTGGTAGACCTTTTCCGTAGCTTTGCGTCCGGTGAACACCGCCTTTTCCGCATTGATGACCACAACAAAAGCACCGGTCACAATGTGCGGGGTGTACGTCGGCTTGTCTTTGCCGCGGAGTGCGTTGGCGATCTTTACCGCCATGCGCCCGACCGGGGCTTCAGAGGCGTCGAACAGCAGACAGCCGCCGTCGATTTCTCCGGTTTTTGCCAAATAAGTTTTCATAATACCCACAAATTTTCTTTTTTAATACTTCTCAAATATACTTGCAAGCTTCCCGTCTTGCAATCTCCCGGCTTGCCGTATTCAGCAGGATGATCGGACTGTCGAACACCGGAAAACCGTACAGACTGTTTAATATAGCACAATAGAATAATTTTGCAAATAAATAACCGCCTTTTTTGCAAAAAAAAGATACCGGCAAAAGATTTACCGGTATCCGCCATTTTCCGTAAGAAAAAAATCTTACAAAGAGATCGCCTGGCAGGGGCATTCTCCGGCGCAGGCTCCGCAATCGATGCATTCAGCTTCGTTGACCTGAGCATGGCCGTCATTCATTGAGATAGCTCCGACCGGGCAAGCGCCCACGCAGGTTTCGCAACCGGTGCAAAGTTCGTTGTTGACTTTAGCCGCCATTGTAAATTACTCCTTATTGTTGGTTGGTCCGTTTTCGGTTGACCTTTCTTAATATAGCACACTTCCGGCAAAAGTCAAGCGTTGAAATGCATTACCGGATCTGGAGTTTGTTCAATCGGTTTTCCAGATGCTGCTTCCTTTTAAAATACTCATTTTGGACAAGTTTAAACTCCGATTCGAGCAGCTCCAGTTCTTCAAGAACGAGTAATTGTGCTCTGAGATCTTCGATCTTCTGATTTGCATCCGCCGTCTTATCTGACATACTTCCTCCATAAATGTTTTTTCGGGTTGCTTGTTTAATTGTTTTCTGGTTTTAAGCATAACGGCCAATTCCGGTATGCGTTCACATTTCTGACGGATGAACTTATGCACTGCCTGCCGGCTTATTGCGCGGTCCCGGGCCAGATCGGCAAAGTGCAGAGTCGGTATCTGAATTTTCTTTTCCAGGTACTCCAGAGTGGTATCGTCAAGCGCAAGCAGAAAGCAAATCATCTCCAGCATGTCTGAACGGGTGTAGCTTTCCTTTTTCATCCACTCTCCGGAATTTTCCCCATTACTGCTGCTGTCATCTTCATGGCAGGGAAGTTCCGGAATTTCCCGGTTTTCATTGAGCGAAAATGCCTTCAGGCTGCTGTCTGCAAGCAGTGGAATATCTCCCGCATCCCGGCAGTAGTCCGCGTATTGACAGCCGGAACATTCCCCGCGCAGCGGGTCATAATGACCGTAACAATGCATAGTACCTTCTTTCCTTTTCAGTATTTTTGAATTATCGAACTTGTTTTAAGTAATTTCTTAAAAATATAGCGTATTATTGGTTATTGTCAAGTTTTCCGATCCAAAAAAAATTGTTTTTTTTCTATTTTATAAGGGTTATTTTTGTCAACCATTTTATTTTTTTGAGCTCAAACTGCAGCTGGAGTCCGGAATGTGGAGAACCGGAAGTCAAAGAGTTTTACCGATAATTGATGACTGGGTTTGTTATAAGGATTGGATTATACGGTTTTCATGTTCAGCCCGGTTGAATGGTTATTGGGGGGGGAATTGAGAGATTGCCGTGGCATCTGCTCCAGGGAGGCTTTGACGGCGGCTGACTTAAGGAATTTCCCGGATGCAGGCGGGCGGCATTACGCCGCCGCATGGCTGAAGGTGATACATTAATAAAGTTGTTCGCATAAAAATATCCCGTAAATGCAGTAAAAACTGGAAATTTAATTTGATTTTTGATTTCAGAAATGTTAGTTTAAAACGGGGCGGAACAAATTTATGTGTATGCAGGTGCCGTCCCGGAGCAGCCGGCAATGCAGAAAACAGGCTGCTGAAGAGAAAGGGCAAATCCGGAAATGTGACCGGAAGGACAAAATATAACTCTGAGATGGAGGTTTTTATGGACGGAATGTTTTGTTTTCAATGTCAGGAGACTTTTGGAAACACCGGTTGTGTAAAAGGGGGAGTGTGCGGAAAGCGTCCTGCGGTGGCGGGAATTATGGATGAACTGATTGCCGAATTGAAAAAGATTGCCCTGCGCCACAAACCGGATAAAAAAACCGGTCTTTTCCTGATCCGTTCTCTTTTTATGACCATAACCAACGCCAATTTTGACAGCGTGGCATTGGAAAAACAGCTGGCTGAGGCTAAAAACCTGGCGGCAGAGGGGGACGCTGACGTGACGATGGTGAAAACCGGAGTGCTGGCCTGTGAAAATGAAGATGTGCGTTCGCTGCGGGAACTGCTCACCTACGGCGTGAAAGGCATTGCCGCCTACGCTGATCATGCGGCAGTGCTGGGATATGAAGATGAGGAAATCTACGGTTTCGTTTTCCGGGCTCTGGCCGCGGCGGCAACGGAAACGGATATTGGAAAATTAACCGCCATGGTGCTGGAATGCGGATCCTTTGCGGTCAAAACCATGGCACTGCTCGACCGGGCGAATACAGAAAAATTCGGTTCCCCCCGGATCACCCGGGTGCGCACCGGGGCAGGGAAGCGGCCCGGAATTCTGGTTTCCGGACATGATCTGCTGGATCTTCAGGAGCTGCTGGAACAGTCTGCCGATGCCGGTATTGATATTTACACCCACGGTGAAATGCTGCCGGCTCACGCCTATCCGGAGCTGAAAAAATATCCCCACTTATATGGCAATTACGGCGGAGCGTGGTATTGTCAGAATAAGGAATTTCCCGCTTTTAACGGTCCGATTCTGATGACGACCAATTGCATTACTCCGGTGCAGCAAATTTACTCCGGACGTATTTTCACTACCGGCATGGCCGGTTACCCCGGAGTTCCCCATATTGCCGACCGGAAGCCGGGCGAGAAAAAAGATTTTTCTGCGATTATTAAAATGGCGGCGGATTGCCCGCCTCCGACTCCGCTTGAAGATGGCGAACTTACAGTCGGTTTTGCCCACGACCAGGTTATGCTACTGGCGGACAAGGTGGTTGAGGCGGTCAAGGCCGGTAAAATCAGGCGTTTTGTGGTTATGGCCGGCTGTGACGGCAGACATGTTTCACGTGAATATTATACCCGCGTGGCGTCAGAACTGGGAAAAGATACGGTAATTCTGACTGCGGGGTGTGCCAAATACCGTTACAATAAACTTGGTCTGGGCGATATTGACGGCATACCCCGGGTGCTTGATGCCGGACAGTGCAATGATTCTTACAGTCTGGCGGTGATTGCGCTGAAACTTAAAGAAGTCTTCGGTCTGGATGATGTGAATAAACTGCCGCTTTCCTTTGATATTGCCTGGTATGAGCAGAAAGCTGTGGCGGTGCTGCTGGCTTTGCTGTCGCTGGGATTTAAAAATATCCGGCTTGGACCCACGCTTCCGGCGTTTCTGTCTCCTGCCGTAGCGGGAGTGCTGGTAAAGGAATTCGGCATTAAAGGAATAACCGCTCCGGCGGAGGACATTGAGTCCATGATGCGGGGAGAGTGAAGTTTTTTACTGAAGAAATTTCCGGTGTGTGTGGAGTTTTTTCCGGAAAGCTCCACGCCGCCGGATTTTACGGTAAATCACGAAGAAAATGCGGTTGGAAAATTTATTATCTGGCGGATTTTCCGGAATGCAGCCGGATAGTTTGGTTTTATTTTTACTGGAGATATGGAGGATGTTTTAGAAATGGACAGGGAATTGAATACCGCTATGGTTTACCGTGAACTGGGACGAACCGGATTGAAAGTAAGTGCGATCGCGCTGGGGTGTGAAGGATTTTCCGGCAAAACAGCAGAAGAGTGCGGCAGAATGATTGATTTTGCCGCCGGAAACGGAGTGAATTTTCTGGATCTTTATTCGCCTGACCCTGCGATGCGTTCCAATCTGGGAGCGGCATTACGGGGGAAACGGGATAAATTTGTTATCCAGGGGCATCTCTGCACGGTATGGAAAGACGGGCAGTATGAGAGAACCCGGAATATTCTGGAGACGGAAAAATCGTTTGAAGATCTGCTGAAGCGGCTGGAAACAGACTTTATTGATGTAGGCATGATACACTATGTTGATGCGGCACAGGATTTTCAGGAGATATTTTCCGGGCCCCTGATTGAGTATGCCATGAAACTTAAAAAATCTGGGCATATTCATTATCTCGGAGTATCCAGCCACAATCCGGAGGTGGCCAGACTGGCGGTGGAAAGCGGTCTGGTGGATGTACTGATGTTTTCCATCAACCCTGCCTATGATCTCCAGCCGCCGGATGAGGTGGTGGAAAAGCTCTGGGCGGAGGAAAACCGTTCCAGAGAGTATTGCAATTTCAACCCGGAAAGGGAAAATCTTTATTCGCTCTGTGCCAGTCTGGGGGTGGGGATTGATGTGATGAAAGTTTATGCCGGCGGCGATCTGCTGTCTGCGGAGCGTTCTCTGTTCGGGCGGGCCTTCACACCGGTTCAGGCTTTGAATTACGCTTTGACCCGTCCGGGAGTAGCGGCGGTGATGACCGGCTGCCGGAGCGTGGAGGAAATAAAATCCGCCCTGGCGTGGTACAGTGCAGCGGAAGAGGAAAAAGATTATGCAGGCGTGCTTGCCGGACTGGAACGCTGTTCCTGGCAGGGCAAATGTATGTATTGCGGTCATTGTGCGCCCTGTCCGCGGCATATAAGTGTGGCGGAAGTTAATAAGTATCTTGCTCTGGCTCTGGCGCATGATGAGGTGCCGGAAACGGTGATGGAACACTACCGTTTATCTGCCTCGCATGCTTCGGACTGCATTAAATGCGGTGCCTGTGAAAAACGCTGTCCATTCGGGGTGCCGGTGCGGGAAAAAATGGATCGGGCGGTGAACGTATTCGGGTTTTGAAACCGGGGGCGGGGGTTTGTTACACGCGGAAACGGGGGGCTGCCGGAGTGGTGATAATTTGGCATAAAAAAGGGTAA
>CASECL010000269.1 GCA_949286445.1 uncultured bacterium
ACTAAAGGAGTTCCCGAGGTATCTGCACTGATTCCGGCGGCTGAATTTGATGAAAAAAGTCTGCTTTCCATTGCCGCCTCGCTGGAATCATCCAGCCGCCACCCGCTGGCGGCGGCGGTACTGGCCAAAGCCGGAGACGGAGATTTTATTCCGGCGGAAAAAGTGGAAAATCTGCCCGGGCTGGGATTGCGGGGGGAACTTGACGGCAAAGTATTGCTGGCGGGAAACCTTAAACTCATGGAGCAGGAAAATATTTTTATTCCGCCGGATCTTGCGGTACCGTCCGGCACTTTGATAGCGGTGGCTTCGGGGGGGATTTTTGCCGGCTACATAGGAGTTTCCGATCCGATCCGGGAAAACAGCCGGGAGGAAGTCGCCAATTTCATGGCCGCTGGAGTCATTCCGGTATTGCTGACCGGGGACAACAGCGAATCTGCCAAACAGGTGGCGGATGAACTTGGCATAACTGAAGTTATTTCCAATGCTCTGCCCGCAGATAAATATGCCGCCATCAAACGTTATCAGGAAAATGGTGCACTGGTAGCCATGGTGGGTGATGGGGTAAATGACGCCGCCGCATTGACTATTGCCGATGTGGGAATTGCCATGGGCAATGGAAGCGACGCCGCCCTGGAAAGTGCGCATTTGACACTGCTTCATGGCGATATATCCAAACTTTACGAGGCTTATCAGCTCAGCCATAAGATACAGAACAATATCCGGCAGAATCTGTTTTTTGCATTTATCTACAATATTCTTGCCATTCCCCTGGCGGCGGGAGTATTTTATCCGCTGCTGGGATGGATGCTGTCGCCGGAGATCGGCAGTATTGCCATGAGCCTCTCATCGGTAAGTGTGGTTTCCAATGCCCTGCGCCTGCGCCGGGGATAAGTTGAATGGTTTCATCCGGCAGTATTGCCGCCCCCCGGCTGCGGGAAATGAAAATTACTGGATCGGCCTTCAAAATAAAACTGCCGGTTACGCACCGTAATACACTGCATAGCCGGCAGAGCTGTTTTTCTGACACAAAGTAATTCCGGTTTTTATCCCGGCGGCGTTTATTCAGCCGCCGGACGTCATAAACCGGCTATTCCCTGATAGTATTCCAGCAATTGTTTACCTTCATCCCGCTGAATCAAGCCGGAAGCGTATTCATTGGCTTTGGTCTGGTACTTTACGGCTTCTCCGATTTTGCCCTGTTTGTATTTCAGCAGAGCCCGGGTGGCCATGGTTTTGAAGTTTTCTCCTTTGATGCGGGCCAGGAGTGTGTCGGCAGTCTTCACGGCAGACAGATTGAATTCCAGGCGGCTGAGCAGTGTCCAGGCCAATTGGGTATCAAAATTTTCATCCGCCGGGAAATTGGCAAGATAATCTTTGCTCAAAGCAGGCAATTCCCTGCGGAAAGCACTGTAACGCACCGCAAAATCAAAGGCGACCAGATAATATCTGCGCACCTGCGGATTTTTCTTTATTTCATCAGTGATAAGTTTCCATGCCTGCTCCTGCCGGTTGGTACTCTCCAGCATGAACAGACGCAGCCGCAATGCGGCGGAATTGCCGGGATCAAGAGAAAGCACTTTGCGGGTGATTTCATCGGCTTTGCGATCATCGCCGCCGCGGATTAAAATGCGCAACTCTTCCAGCAGGGGTGAAACTTTCTCCTGAGTCTTTGAACTGTATTTTCCTGCGTAATACTTATCCAGCATTTCCGGCAGATCCCCTGCCTCTCCATCCCAGATAATTTCTCCGGATCTGTCGATGACGAATGCCTTTGGCAATATCGGACGGGGGCCGAGATACTCATTGGCGGATTTCTGTTTTTCATCCCGGAGCAGTGAAAATGACAGGTTGGGATTTTCCCGCAGGAAAAAATCGATATCGGCAGAAGAATCCAGCGCGATCAGGGCGCAGTCGAAATTCTTTGCCGCATAGAGATTCCGCATTGTCCCCAGCATTGCTGAAGCATCGCGCCCCATCGGGGTACGTACCTGGGCGAAAATAATCACTCTGATCTTATTTTCCGGAGCATTATCCAATTCTTCCACATTGAAATTGCCGCCTTTGACCGCCTCAACCTCAAGTTTTGCCGCGTCATCTCCGGTACTTAATGCCGCGCCTGACGGCAATGCCATGCCCAGCCCCAGCAGCAGTAATAACAATTTTTTCATTTTCCTGTCTCCTATATTTATCTTCCGGGTGAACGGACGATACCGTATTCCGCCGGCAATTTCCAGCCATGGGAAAATATAAGCTTATTCTCTTTATAAATCAAAACGGGAAAGAGTCAGAAAATTATTTTCCGGCACTCTTTCCCGTAAATTTCATTTTATCAATGCCGCCCCGGTGTTTCACCGGGGATACGGCATAATGATAACATCATTGGCCCAAGTTATGATTTTTTACTTGAGAACTTTCTTTATTGCCGTCTTCACCGAGGCAAGTATTTCCTCCGGTGTGCCGCTGCGGGCGATAAGTTCATCGCCTACACTGACAGCAAGAGTGCCGTCCTCTTCCGGGCGTGAGCTGAATGCCGCCATCAGAGTGACCTTTTCCGCCAGATCTTCCTTTTTCAGGAAATCTGCTACCTGAGCAAGCAGTTTCTGGCCGGGGCAGTTTTCCTGTTTGGTGCAGATAGTCACACAGATAACCAGCGGATTTTCGGCATTGCCCTGCAGGATTACACTCTTGGCATCAAATATCTGACTGCGGTTATGATAGTTGGTGTGCAGTTTTTCATGGGCCTCATGGGAACCGGCATGACCGCCGAAAGACTCGGCATAGCAGCGTTCCACCCAGTAGTTATCCTGCGGTTTCTGCAGCTGGCGTTCCTTGTCCGTGTGGTAAAGTCCGGCGGCGCGGGCACTGCGGAAATTGCTTTCTCTGCTGATCGGCTGTCCGCCGCCGGCCACACAGCCGCCGGGACAGGCCATTACTTCGATGAAATCATAGTGGGCTTTGCCAGCTTTGATGTCTTCCAGCAGGGAGCGGGCATTGCCGAGGCCGTGAACCACTGCCACTTTAAGTTTGGTATCTTTGATATTGAGTTCAGCTTCTTTCCGTTTGCCGAGACCGCGGACTTCTTTGAAATCCACCTGATTGAGTGGTTCGCCGGAAATCTTTTCCACCGCGAAACGCAGAGCGGCTTCCATCACACCGCCGGTAGCTCCGAAAATCACGCCGCCGCCAGTGGAAAAACCCAGCGGCATATCAAAGGCTTCCGGCGGCTGTTCTTTAAGATTGATGCCCATGGATTCGAGCATGTGCTCCAGTTCTACCGTGGTCAGCACAACATCGACATCCGGCCGCCCGTTGGTGGCGAATTTCGGCAGCTGCGCCTCAAATTTCTTGGCGGTACAGGGCATGATTGAAACGGTGACAATATTTTCCGGTTTGACCTTCAGTGCCTCCGGAAGCGTCTTGCGCATTACCGAGCCGAAGATCTGCTGCGGAGACCGGGTGCTGGACACATTGGGCAGAAATTCCGGATAGAAAGTTTCCACAAACTTGATCCAGCCGGGGCAGCAGCTGGTGAACATCGGCATAACCTTTTTGTTGGTAATCCGGTCGATAAGTTCAGTACCTTCCTCAAAAATGGTCATATCCGCCGCATAGCAGGTATCGTAAACATAGTCAAATCCCATCAGTTTCAATGCTGAAACCATTTGACGCGCCACGTTTTCACCCTGGGCAAAACCGAATTTTTCACCCAGAGCCACCCGCACTGCCGGGGCCACCTGGACAACCACTATTTTTTCCGGATCATAAATGGCTTCCCAGACCTTGTCGCAATCGAATTTGGGCACGATTGCTCCGGTGGGGCAGACTGCGGCGCACTGACCACAGTTGACGCATTCCACCTGAGCCAGATCCTGATCAAATGCCGGCACCACCCGGGCATTTGCGCCGCGGTTGGCGAAATCCAGCGCACCGACAGTCTGAACTTCACGGCAGACCCGGACGCAGTCGCCGCAGAGTACACACTTATTGGGGTTTCTCACCAGAGAGGGGCTGGATTTGTCAATCGGAAGATTTTTTACCAGCTGCTTGTAACGCACTTCGGTAACGCCGAGTTTGCGGGCAATATCCTGCAGAGCGCAGTTCGCGCTGCGGGAACAGGTGGGGCATTCCCGGTCGTGATTGGCCAGGAGAAGCTCAATATTTATTTTGCGCATTTCCCGCAGCGGCTTGGTGTCAGTATGCACCACCATGCCGGGTTCCGGCGCGGTGGAGCAGCTGGCCATGATGCCGCGGCCCTGGACTTCCACCAGGCAGAGCCGGCAGGCACCGTAGATGGAAAGTTCAGAATGATAGCAGAAAGTTGGAATATCGATGCCCGCTTTGCGGATGACTTCAAGCAGATTGCGTTCACCGGCGATTTCAACGACTTTGTTGTTTACCGTCAGAGTATTGGTGTTCATTTTATCTCAATATCCTATGTGATAATATTATATTCCGAATATCGCGCCGAATTTGCACGCCGCTTTACAGGCACCGCACTTGATACACTTGTCCGGATCAATCTTGTGCGGCTGTTTTACTGTGCCGGTAATGGCTCCCACCGGGCACTTTCTGGCGCAGGCGGTACAGCCTTTGCACTTGGCCGGATCAATTTCCGGCTTGGCCAGAGCCTTGCATTCTCCTGCCGGGCAGGTCTTGCGGAAGACGTGCGCTTCATATTCATCCCGGAAGTAACGCAGGGTGGACAGCACCGGATTGGGTGCGGTTTTGCCCAGACCGCAGAGCGATCCCATCTGAACCGCCCTGGCGGTGCGTTCCAGCAGGTCAAGTGTCTGCCGGGTGGCCCGACCCTCAATAATGTCGTCCAGCAGTGCCAGCATCTGCTTGGTGCCTTCACGGCAGGGTACGCATTTGCCGCAGGACTCATTCTGGGTGAACTGCATGAAGAAACGGGCAATTTTAATCATACAGGTCTGTTTATTCATAACCACCAGCCCGCCGGAACCGACCATGGCTCCCACGGCTTTGAGGGTGTCAAAGTCCATCGGCAAATCCAGCATATCCGGGGTAAGGCAACCGCCGGAAGGTCCGCCGATCTGCACGGCCTTGAAATCATCATTGGTAACCTTACCGGAATTGTCGGTAACGCCGCCGCCGATGTTGTAAACAATTTCCCGGAGGGTGGTGCCGAAAGGTACTTCAATCAGTCCGGTATTGGCCACATGCCCGGTGAGGGCGAAAGTCTTAGTTCCGGGGGATTTTTCCGTACCCACGCTCCTGTAATTGGCCGCACCGTCCCGGAAGATGCCGGGGAGCGAAGCCAGAGTTTCCACGTTATTGATCACGGTGGGTTTGCCCCACAATCCGCGCTGCGCCGGGAACGGCGGTTTCGGACGGGGCATACCGCGTTTACCTTCGATGGAAGCGATGAGGGCGGTTTCTTCACCACAGACGAAAGCACCGGCTCCTTCCATTACCGTAACTTTGAATGAAAAATCAGTTCCAAAGAGTTTTTCACCCAGAATTCCGGTTTTTTCCGCGTCTGCCACTGCATTGCGCATGCGTTCCACTGCGAGGGGGTATTCTGCGCGGACGTAAACGTAACCTTCATCAGCTCCGATACCGCGGGCGGCGATCATCATGCCCTCGATTACGGCGTGTGGGTTGCCCTCCATTACTGAACGGTCCATAAATGCTCCCGGGTCGCCTTCGTCGCCGTTGCAGATGACATACTTTTTGGCGTTTTTGCTGGCCAGGGTGAACTTCCATTTCAATCCGGTGGGGAAACCGCCGCCGCCGCGGCCGCGCAAACCGCTGTCAATCGCGTTCTGGCACACCTCTTCCGGAGTCATTTCTGTAATAGCCTTGCGGGCTCCTTCATAACCGCCCTTGGCGATGTATTCCTCAATGCAGGCAGGTTCAATCATGCAGTTGGCCAGCACCACCCGCTTCTGGCGGTTGTAGAAAGGCACTTCCGCATTGCCGCGGCAGCTTTCACCGGTCTGGATATTTTTGTAAAGCAGCCGGTCAACCAGTTCGCCGCGGATCAGGGTTTTTTCCACGATTTCCGGCACGTCGGTCTCTTTTACCTTGGTGTAGAGAATGTGCTGGGGTTCAATGTGAACCAGGGGACCGCGCTGGCAGAAGCCCTGGCAGCCGGATTTGGAAACATAGGTGCCGTCAAAACTTTTTTCCTGTTCAAATTTCAGCTCCATTTCGGCGGCGAGCCCGGCTTTGGCCAACTCCTTCATAAAGGCATCGCGGACCCGGAGTGAACCATTGGCCACGCAACCGGTACCGGCGCAGATGATAATGCGCTGTTTGAGATCTTTCACTGCGTTTTTATATTTCGCGGCGATTTCCTGCAGATTTACAACGTTGCTCATTTTTTTCTCCGTAATGATGAAATAGATAGTTATTTTTTCGCCGCTTCATCAGCGATAATCTTATCCACAAGTTCCAAAGCCTTTTCCGGAGTAACCTGGCCGTGAACCTCTTCATTCAGCAGCATGACCGGAGCCAGACCGCAGGCCCCGAGACAGCTTACCGTCTCAATGGTGAAAAGGAAATCATCAGTGGTCTGTTTTTCCGGGGAAAGTTTAAGTCTTTCACGCAGTGCATTAAGCACGCTGTGTGATTTTTTGACGTGGCAGGCGGTGCCGTCGCAGAGCCGGATAACATATTTACCCTTGGGAGACATGGAGAAGTGGGCGTAGAAAGTAGCCACTCCATAAACCCGGGAGGGAGAAATGCCCAGGCTGGTGGCAACATAGCTTATCATGTCCTTGGACAAATACTTGTAGTTGGCCTGAACCTCCTGAAGTATCGGGATGAGTTTTGCCTCCTGATAATGATACTTTTCCAGAATTTTGTTCACCGCGGCGAGATGTTCTATCATCGCGTTGGTCTGTTCCATAGTCTCCTGCATTTTTCTCTTAGCTCCTGCTTGATTTTAATTGATTTTTGCTCTTTTTACAAAAACAATATTCATTTCCCAATCGTTGTCTGCGCTATTTTAACACAGACCGCGTTTTCCCATTGACAATCCCTGCCCCGGATAATTACGGATTGTAAAACCGGGACAAGCCATAATGTTTTATTCTGCCTCTATCTTGCTGTCGTGGCCTCTCCATCACGCATGCAGGTCGACAGCAATGCCCATCCTCCGGCGATCACCTCGCGCTGAACCACCACGTCATCTGGAAGCTTCAAGCTGACATTGGCAAAATTCCAAATCGCCTTTATCCCTGCTGAAACCAGAATATCCGCGGTCTCCTGGGCGAATGAAGCCGGAACACAGATAATACCGAGCCGGATTTGGTTTATGCGGACAAAATCACGGAGTTCCCCCAGCGCATATACCGGTTTGCCGTGAACGGTGCCGCCGATTTTTTCCGGATTGGCATCAAAGGCACAAAGGATGCGCAGGCCGCACTCTTCAAAACCTTCATATCCCAGCAATGCACTTCCCAGCGAACCGGCTCCAACCAATACTGCATCGGTCAGATTATCCCAATTAAGAAAGCGGCGGATGGCATCAATAAGATCATTTACCTTGTATCCTACTCCCGGCTGGCCGGTGGCTCCGGTAATGGCAAGATCTTTACGAACCACAATTTCATTGCTTTTCATGTACCGGGCAAGTTCAGGAGCTCCGACTATGTCCACGCCGGAACGGCTCATCTCCACTAATTTGTGCAGATAAGTCGGCATTCTCCTTATGCTGGGAGCCTTGGATATTTTGACTAATGAACCGTTCATTTCCCTTCCGGATACTGTACTTCGATATTTTTTTATTTAGCAATATAGCATACAGAAACGGTTTTTCAAGCCGGAGATAAATATTTTTTTATCTATTTTTTGATATTTTTTTACCGAAGTTGACTTTTTGCCTCGTTTTGACAGTAAAAAACTTGAAAAAACAGGAGAAAAACAGAATTATGCGTGAAAAAGATGTTATCCGGGATGCTGTGATTTTCAACTCCGGAATTTCGCCGTCCGGCTCCGGATGTTCGGCAGCAAGAGTCAATGTCCGGCCGGACACGGTTACCGCAGCTTTGATTGAGCTGCTCAATCAGGATGGGAATGACCTGGTGCAGTATGCCGGAAAAGTGCTGCCGAATGAAAAAAAGATTAAAGTGGAGATACAGAAAATAATTCCTTCACTTGAAGATAATTCCAGAATGACTTTTCAATATCATCTGGTGGCCTGCAGTAATGAATATGATGAATTTTTTTATACCGTCTGCCAGGTTTTTTCCGCTTTTCCGCGCCGCGGAACTGAAATATCTTCAGATTACGGGAAATCCCAAATTGTATTCAAATCGGTGTCCCCGGCGGAAACAGGAATTAACATATCCAGTCTGGTCCGGAGCGGGGTTAAGAAAAAACATGTTGAATGCACAATAAATGCAGTTATTGACCCGGAAAAATCAATTTTCACCCCGCCGGAACCGGAATTGAACAATGAGATACAAAATAATAAGCCGTCACTGACTGCTATTACCGCTGCGGCAGGTGATTTGATCCGGGAGATACTCGGCCTGCCGGTTGGAAGCAGGGTATATTCCGGTCATCTGCCCGGTCTTTCGACAGAAGAAAATGTTTTTCTGCTGCAGCCGGCGGCAATAAAAAAAGATGAGGATGGAATACTGCTGATTGACTTTGCTTTTGCCGCACGTTCAAAAAACAGAGGCTATTTGCTTACCTGCGGTGAAACGCTGACGGAAGTATTTCCTTTTAAGGCTCAGCGTATCAGTTCAGGAGTTATTTTTGTTGCCGGATTTATTGTTGATGAATGCAATATCGGGGTTGACGGCGGAAACTCCGGGAATAGAAATATTTTGCAATGCAGATTGCAGTTATCAGTATAAATCAATAAAATTTCCAATTTTTTTTGATTTTTTATTAAAAAACACTTGACTTTTTAAGAATATGATTTAAATTTTGAACTGGTGATGGGGAGAGAATTCGATTGCTTCGGCAGCATTGGGAGAGCATTCGAATTCTTTTTTTGTGTATATTCAG
>CASECL010000270.1 GCA_949286445.1 uncultured bacterium
ATGTTTCCCAGGGAATACCCTTTGCCGCTTTTGTGCGTTTTACGCTGTACATTCTGCCCATTGTGCTTACCTTTACGGTGCCATGGGCGGTCATGGTGGCAGTGATGCTGGTTTTCGGACGGCTGTCGGCCGATTCTGAAATTACCGCCATGCGGGCATGCGGGGTGTCTATATTGCAGATTATATCTCCGATTATGCTTTTTACGGTGGCATTGACCGGGCTGTGCCTCTATCTTCAGATCCAAGTGGGGCCGCCGCTGCTGGGCAAATCCCGGGAGATGATGAAAATAGAAGCCATCCATCAGCCGATGGCGATTTTCACCCCCGGCAAACCCATCCGCTACAACAATACCATCATAAGCATTGATGACAAAGAGGGGGAAAATCAGCTGAAAGGCATCCAGCTTTTCACCATTGATGAAAACGGCAACCTCGGACAGGACATCTCTGCCGCCCGGGGCGAAATCAAAGCTGATAACATCAATCAGAAACTTACTGTCCGGCTGTTTGACTGCATGGTAATTGACAAAAAATCCGATCCGGAGACCCGGATGTTCAATGAAGAGCTGGAATTCAGTTTTGACTACGGCAAAGAACTAAATGATATTGACATCGGCAACCGGGCTAAATACATGACTCTGAAACAGCTCATGGCCAGAATCCGCCTCACCCAGCAGCTGAAAAAAGACACCACTGATTTGGAGGTGGAGCTGAATCAGCGGGTGGCTTTTGCGCTTTCGCCCATTGCCTTTCTGCTTTTAGGTCTGCCGCTGGCGATAAGAACCTCCCGGAAGGAAACTTCGGTGGGTATTTTTATCAGCGTTATACTGGCGGGGGTGTTTTTCCTGTCAATTATTCTCTGTGAATCGCTTACCAATTTCCCGAAACTGTATCCGCAATATCTGCTCTGGATACCGAATATTCTCTTCCAGATTATTGGAGCGGTCATGACTTACCGCATATCCCAGAGGTGAACTATGTTGAAAATACCGGTGGCTGTAAAAATCGCGGCTTACGCGCTGCTGGTCTTTCTGCTGATTGTATTGATCAATGCCATTGACAATCTCAGAATAGCCTATGCGCGGAATTCCCAGGCCATTGCCCGTGCGGTGGCGGCGTATTCCGCCGTAATGCATGCTGCTCCACTTACAGCGTCTGATATTGAAAACAACGTGGGAAAGGCTTCCGGAAAATTTGCCAATGCGGAATTTTTCGATCCTGCCGCGGTGCCGGGAGACCGGAGGGTGGGAGTTATTTCTGCGGACACCCAGAATCTTAATCCCCTGCTCAGCACCGATGCGACCGGAGCGGCGTTTCAGAGTCTGTGTTCCAATTCGCTGGCGGAAAGGAATTATCTTAATCCGGAAAAATTTGAACCGGTGATTGCAGAGAGTTACGAAGTTCTTCCTGACCATCTTACCTACCGCATCAAATTGCGCAAAGGTATTTTCTGGCATGATTTTACCGATCCGGTCACCGGGAAACGCCATGAAAAAGTCCCGGTAACCGCGCATGATTTTGTTTTTTTCTTTGAAACGGTAAAAAATCCGGAGGTTAATTGTGAACCATTGCGGGTGTATTACCAGGATATGGAGAGCGTTAAAGCACTGGATGATTACACTCTCGAGGTAAAATGGAAAAAACCTTATTACAGCGCATTGGCCAATACTCTCGGCATGTCGCCGCTGCCGCGGCATCTCTACCATGCTTATCCGGGGAAATTCGACCCGAAAAAGTTCAATACCGATTTTGAGCGCAACCGGATTATTGTGGGTTCCGGGCCTTACCGGTTTGTGCGCTGGGAAAAAGATAAAAGGGTGATTTTCAAACGCAATCCGGATTATTTCGGCAAACGTTTCGGCGCGGCTCCGGCAATAGAAAATGTAGTTTTTGAAATGATCAAGCACCCCGGCACCGCGTTTCAGGCTCTGCTGTCCGGCAAGGTTGACGTACTGGGAATTTCTCCGGACAAATGGGATGAACTTGACCGTTATCCGGCATTCAGAGATAAAAAAATCCGGGCATTGCGTTATCCGGCTCAAGCCTTTTATTATCTGGCATACAACTTTAAAAATCCGCTTTTTGCCGACCGTAAAGTACGCAATGCCATGTCTTTGCTGGTAGATAAGGAACGCATTATCCGGGATGTTTTTCATAATCAGGCCCTGCCCTGTTCCGGTCCCTATGCCAGCGGAAGTTCCGCCGCCGATCCCAATATAAAAAGCCTGCCCTACGATCCGGAAAAAGCAAAGGAACTTCTTGCGCAGGCCGGCTGGAAAGACACTGACGGGGACGGCATACTGGATAAGGACGGTAAGCCCTTTCAATTTACCATTCTTCAGGTGGCCAATAATTCAATTCAGCAGAAAATGCTTCCCATTATCAAGGAATCCATGGCCAAGGCCGGAGTGGATATGAAAATTCAGATTGTGGAGTGGTCGGTGCTGCTGCAGCGGCTGGATAAAAAGGAATTTGACGCCTGTACTTTGGGCTGGGCGTTGAGCTACGATCCGGATCTCTACCAGATTTTCCACTCTTCCCAGGCCGGGGTGGCAAATTCCAGCAACTTCATCTCCTACGCCAGTCCGGAAGCAGATGAACTGATTGAAAAACTGCGCCTGGAATTCGATCCGGAAAAAAGAAAGGAACTTAACTGGAAACTCCACCGGGTTCTGCATGAAGATCAGCCGTACACCTTTCTGGCTATTCCGTATT
This sequence comes from uncultured bacterium, assembly GCA_949286445.1. Taxonomy (GTDB): domain Bacteria; phylum Verrucomicrobiota; class Lentisphaeria; order Victivallales; family Victivallaceae; genus CASECL01. The sequence goes on from CASECL010000270.1 coordinate 2,716, forward strand.
CGCTGCAGGCCATTTCCGGCCGTTACCGGAATGTGCGGGAATTTCCCGGCGGGGTGCCCGGAGACCTGTTCTGGACGCCGAAGGAAGAACAGAAATTATGGAATTAAGCCGCTTTTAAGAACTTGCCGGGATCAAACCGGAAGTTTGACGGCGTGCATCCGGCCGGCAAGAACGGCATGAGATAAAACAAGCGAGGAAAAAATGAAAAGGATTTTAGTTACCGGCGGTTCCGGTTTTCTCGGCAGCCGGCTCTGTGAGGTGTTGCTCGAGCGCGGAGATGAAGTCATCTGTCTGGACAACTTTTATACCGGCACCAAGCGGAATATTTTTCATCTGCTTGACAATCACCGCTTCGAACTGGTAAGACATGATGTCACCTTTCCTTACTACTCAGAAGTGGATGAAATTTACAATCTGGCCTGCCCGGCTTCACCGGTTCACTATCAGCGCGATCCGGTTCAGACCGTGAAAACCTGCGTTCACGGCGCAATCAATATGCTGGGACTGGCAAAAAGAATAAAGGCAAAAATACTTCAATCCTCCACCAGTGAAGTTTACGGCGATCCCAATGTACACCCCCAGGTGGAAGAATACTGGGGCAACGTCAATCCGATCGGAATGCGCAGCTGTTACGATGAGGGAAAACGCTGTGCGGAAACGTTGTTTTTCTGTTACCATATGCAATGCAGTTTAAGGGTGAAAATTGTACGCATCTTCAATACTTACGGACCTAACATGCACCCCAATGACGGCAGAGTGGTAAGTAATTTCATTCTCCAGGCCCTCCAGAATAAAGATATTACCATTTTCGGCGACGGCAGTCAAACCCGCAGTTTCTGCTACCGGGACGACTTAGTGGACGCCATGGTGAAAATGATGGATACCCCGGATTCCGTTACCGGACCGGTAAACCTCGGTAATCCGGGAGAATTTACCATATTGCAGCTGGCAAAACTGGTAATCGAACTTACCGGATCAAAGTCAAAAATTGTTCAGCGTCCGCTTCCGGCAGACGACCCGAAACAGAGACAGCCGGATATAACCCGCGCCAGAGAACTGCTGAACTGGCAGCCATCCACGCCGCTGAAAGAGGGATTGGTAAAAACTATTGCCTACTTTGAACAATTGCTCAAAGATGATCCCGAATTCTGCCGGGAAGGATAATTTTTCCAGAATAATTTTTTTTAAAGAGTTGTTGCGGGAAGGAAAAACCTTTTAAGGAAAGGTTCTTTCCTTC
>CASECL010000271.1 GCA_949286445.1 uncultured bacterium
ATTTTCATAAAAAATCCTCTTTTTTTTTAAGATTTAAAATTGCCGCTTGAAAAATCACATATATAAATATACTTTAAAAGAGGGGTGTGAAAATGGACAAAAATACTAAAAATATATCCGATAGTAATATACTGACGCCATTCGACCGTTCTCCCCGCCCGGTAATGTGCAACTACATGCTGCTGCCCCGTGGAATAAGGCATGAATGGAAGTGCCGGTACATTGGCGAATATGAGTATATTCTGCTGTTGCAGGGGGAATTTACCTTTATCAATCACGATACCGGAGAGAAAATCATCCAGCATCCGGGGGAACTGCTCTGCATTTATCCGGGGGAATTTCACAGTTACTTTTATTCCGGTTCTCCGGATGAAGAGGCTTTTTTCAGTTGTATTCATTTTGAGTATGATGAAAAAAGACGCCGGATTCTGGATGAATACCGGCCGGAAAAAGAACCTCCCCGCCTGCTGCCGCTGGGGGGAAGAGAAAAAATATACGGATATTTCCGGGAATTGGCAGGGATGTTCCGCAATCCATCGAAATTTGGGGAACTTAAACAACGGGCAATTTTAAGTTTATTGCTGTTGGAACTGGATGAAATACAAAGTTCAACGGAAATCTCCGGAGAGGCCGGAAAAGTGGAGAGAATGACCGGGTATTTGAACGAAAATCTGCTGAAACACCCCTCCAGGCGGGATTTGTCAATTGAATTTCATTTGTCCTGCGCCTATATCAATGGACTGTTCCGCAAGCATCTGGGCATGACGCCAACTGAATATGTTCACCGCCGTTTGGCGGCAAGCGGTCATGAGTTGATCAACCAGGGGGGGATGAGCGTGAAAGAAGCGGCGGCGGCATTGAATTTTCCCAATGCCTTTTATTTCAGCCGGGTGTTTAAAAAAGTATTCGGTTTTCCGCCCTCCGGAAGATGGAGTGAAAAACGCCGCGGTTCAAAAAAAACAGTTGAAGACAATGCCGGAATAAGTCAGGAAAAAACAGAAGTCCGCCAGTAATTACGGAGTGTATTTATTAGTTTATAACTGCATCTTTTGCAAAAGGATAGAATTTTTTGCAGACCCGTATGCCGGAAAATGAGGTATGCGGTGTTTTTCCCGGAAGCCGTACGTCTGGCGGATGAGCAGTTCTAAATAATTTTTTCTGCCGGAATGGCAATATTGTGTAATTCAGCCCCCGGAAGTATTGCAGCAGGATGTTTTTTATAAAAATTTCCACCATTACCCCTGAAAGGAAAAATTCTTTTACTATATTAAACTTAACTGAATTTCTTTGCCGGCAGGAACGGCGGTCATTTTCAGTTGCAGCAAGATGTAATTACCCTGAGTATTTTGAAAAACTTCAAGGAGTGAAAACTGATGTTGAAACCGATCATTGCAGGATTGTCAGCCGTGATGCTGACTGTCGGTGCCGGAGTGATTTCCACTGCCGCCGCGGCAGAGACAAACAAACCGGTTTACGATGAGGATGGGGTGAGAATTTTTTCCAAAGTCCCCCCGCCGGGAGTTCATCACCGGGTGATTTTCAGTCCGGAAGATATTGGTCCGTGGCGCAGGGAGGTGATAAAAAGCCGGAGAGGAAAAGAGTTTTTTTCCAAACGCTACAAATCAAGAATTGTAGATGAACTTGCCGGGCTGAATAAGAATATCTCTGATGAAGATCTGGTAAAAAAATTCAAAAATCTCGGTGTCGGCGGCAATCATGAACTTCTGTTTGCCGTGCTTGATGCCATTTATCATCAGGACAAAGCCGCCGCGAAAAAAGTTGCCGCTGCCACCGCATCTTTTGCCCGGCTGGTGCTGGCGAGAAGCAAAACTCCGGAATGGGGCAAGTATAAGGAAAATATCGGCGGTATTCCCGGCAATAACGGTATTCCCACCGGACTTGGAAACCTCTGGTACCGGGGAGGTTCGGACTTTGCTCTGGCCTATGACTTTCTCTATAATGACATGACTGCTGAACAGCGGTCAATCTGCCGCCGGGCATTATCTGAAGCAACCAAAGGTTTAGTGGCCTGGGGAATGAATTTCCCGCTGGGCCGGGCCGTGAGCAACTGGTACGGTTACCACGGCGAATACGGGGTAATGCTGCTGGCAATAGAGGGAGAAGAGGGTTTCAGAAGCAAAGAGTATGAAAGCTTCAAACAGGCGATGAAAGACTTTATGACAGTTCATCTTTATGAAACCGGCGGCTCCAACGAAGACGGCTACACCATCAACACCGCCTTGCGGGAAGGCCAGTTTACTTTGATCGCCATGGCCAGACGGGGCGAAAACCTGTACAAACTTCCCGGGGTGAACAATTACTTCAAATGGCTGGTCATGTCGCTGGTGCCGGGGGAAAAATCCGGAGAAACCGTGGGGTACAGTTCCAACCGGGCCAATCCATACGAGAGTGCGCCGACTCTTTTCCGCTGGGCAATGCCGGGAAATCCGCTGGTGAATTATTATTTTTACCAGTATGCCGGACCGGATGGAAAAAGAAAACGCAGCTGGCAGTACGCCGAGTGGTCAACCATGCTGGCTCTGGATCCGGAAGATACGGAAAAAACTCCGCTGGATATTTCCAAACTGGGTTTGCCGCTTACGGAAATATTTCCCTTTCAGGGGCTTTTTATCACCCGGAGCGACTGGAGCGATGAAGCGGCATATTTAAACATGCTGGCCCGGCAGGATGCCTGGATTGACCGGCATGAGAATGTTGACCGCGGCCGTTTTGTTTTTGCCGCATTGGGACGCCGCTGGGGGGTGGATAATTACTGGGGACATGCGGGTAAATCCAGTGATCACAGTATTGTGCAGATTGACGGCAGGGGACAGGTGGAATCCACCTCCGGTCGGGGTAAGGCTCCCAATGGGGTATTGACTGAATACGGCACTGTGGGAGCTGGACGTATTTCCTATGCGGTTATGGATTTGTCCAATGCTTATAACTGGCTCTGGGCTCATAACTGGAATAAACCCGGCGAGGGATGGGAACCGGAAAACCGTTCTTTTGCTGAACTTAACTGGAAATGGAAACGTCCCGGACAGCCGGAAAAACTCCACGGCTGTGATAATAAGGATAATGTCCAGTACAATTTTGAAGGCATGAATCTCTGGCGCAAAGAAAATATCCCCATGAAGTATGCCTGGCGCAGCGGCATTATGGTGCGTGACGGCAAAAATCCTTATGTCTGGATCATCGACGACCTGGAGACTGCTGACGGGGCGGAGCATGAATATCAGTGGCAGATGCCGATCCCGGATGATCTGGAGTTTATCCCATTGTCTGAAAACCGGGCGGTTCTGGCCGAGAAAAATGAGAAACAACGTAACGGCAGACCTTATCCCGGAGCCCGGCGTCTGCTGATTGCCCCGATGGATCGCAATGCCAAAATCACGTTGAAAGAATACAGCATGTTTTCCAATCCGGGCAAGAATATTTACAAAAAGGGCCGTGTCCTGCAAATCACCTCTCCGGGTAAAAAGGCCAATTTCAGAATTCTGCTTTACCCCTATCGCACCACGCTTCCGGTGGAAGGCAATCACCGGGAGCTGGAACGGCTCTGGAAGGCCATGCCGGAAGGCGCAAAACTGCCGGGAAAAGCCGTAAATCCTGACAGCTTTACCATTGAGAACGCGGGTAAAAAGGTGTCGTGGTCTTTCATGGTTGACTCCAGCGGCCGTACTATCGCGGTCTGTAAACAGGATGGCAGGGAAATATCGGCAAACACCGCCAGAAAATAATCCTGCATATCTGACAATTTCCCGGCGGCAGAAGAAGTCATCCTGTAATTTACAGTTATTACATAATAAAGTTTGATTACTCCGCCGCTCAGAACACAGGTTCTGGCGTTTCAGCCGGGCCGGAAAATTCAGTTCAAGCTGTTTTTTCCGGCCTTTTTTTTACATTGAAAAATAATTATATCTGTTCAAATGAATGGGAAATATGTCCCTTTGAACGGGATATTTTTTACGCCAGAATAAAGAACCGGGAGATCGGGGAAAAATTTAATTTGTGAAATACTGTGCCGGAGAAATTGCTGATGCGGTTTCATACTGTTTCTGCATTGGCTATGCCGTTTTTTCCGGCACGGTAAAGAAAATAAAAATCAGGTTTACAACTCCGTCAGTGGGACTGTAAACCTGATTTCAGGTATCAAAACTGATTTGATACTCGGTTACGGCATTTCGGAAAATTCACTTTTTCCCGCGCCGCATTCCGGGCAGACCCAGCTGTCCGGGAGATCAGCAAATTCGGTTCCCGCCGGAATGCCATTGTCCGGATCACCTTTGGCGGGGTCGTAAACGTAACCGCAAACATCACATACGAATTTCATAATAATTATCCTTTCTTTAATTGTTCCGCCAGTGCCAACCCGTCATCGTGAAGTTTTTTCAGGTCGGCTTCAGTTGGACGGTACTTTACTTTGCATGGTTCAACCGGCAGAGCCATATTCATGGCGAACATGCTGTCCGCTATTTTCTTGACCGCCTCTCCGCTCCAGCCGTAGGAGCCGAAAGCGTAACCGATTTTATTCTGCGGCTTAAGCCCGGAAAGGTAGGTCAGCACATCCGCCACAGATGGGAAGAGCTGATTATTCATCGTCGGGCTTCCTGCGGCGACAATGGCAGCGTCCATGACTTTGGTCATGATGTCGCTCCGGTCATTGACATCCAGCGAAGCGCATTCGACCTGAACTCCGCCTTCTCGCAGACCATCGGCGAGGGCATTGGCCATTTTCGCTGTTGATCCCCACATGGTGGCGTAAAAAACCAGAGCTCCCCTGGTATTTTTCTGCTCTGCGAATTCCCGGTATTTTCCCAGAATCCAGGCGATATCCTCCGGGGTGCGCCACAGCGGACCGTGATCGGGGAGAATCATTTGAATATCCAGATCAAGTCCCGGCAGGCTGTCCAGCAGCGCGATGACTTTTCCGGAGAGATGGAGCAGAATATTGGCAAAATATTTTTTCGCTTCGTACTCCAATATATGCCTGGGGTATTCATCGGCGTAAAGCGAACTTCCCGCCAGATGCATGCCGAATGCATCCTGGGTGAAAAGCATTTTTTCTCCTGCCAGATAGGAGACCATGCTGTCCGGCCAATGCAGCATTTTGGTTTCAACAAAGGTTAATGTATCATCCCCGATGGAAATACTTTCACCGGTTTTAACCGTGGTGATGTCCAAATCTGTCCCGGAGTAGGCCTTGAGATTTTTTTCTCCCGCCGCTGAGGCGAAAATCTTTTCCGGTTTTATCGCTTCAATCGCCGCCGGCAGCGCACCGGAATGATCCGGTTCGGAATGGTTGGAGACAATGTAATCAATTTTGTCCACTTCTCCGATTACCGAACGGATACGGGAAAACATCTCTTCCGCAAATGGTGCTTTAACCGTGTCGATCAGGGTTATTTTTTTGTCCAGTACCAGAAAGGCGTTGTAGGTTGACCCCCGCCCGGTAAGATAGCCGTGAAAGTTACGTACATTCCAGTCAACCGCGCCCACCCAGTAAACTTTATCCGAAATTTTCTGCGCAGTAAAAACTTCCTTCATAAAAACTTTTTCCTTGCTGGATTATGCTTTCCACAATCCGTGTTTGTTGCAGTATTCGCGTACCACCATTCCCTCTTTGGCGGTGACGGTGAATTTTGCTTCCGGTTTATCACCGGGCTTGAGTTGTTTGCGAACGACCATATCGCCGAAGTCAAGTTCGATAAATTCGATATAGTGATCTTCTTCCATCGGGTGCGGCACGCTGCCGACTTTGACCACCACTCCGCCGCAGCTTTCGCATTTTTCCACCACCGGAACGTGTTTTTCCTTTGCTCCGTCAGTAGTATTTTCCTTGAGCAGTGTCATTGGTTCGCCGCAGCAGACCGGGTTTGCACCGCCATGAATAACTTCAACGATAAGTCCGCAATGGGAACAACGGTAAATTTGTTTGTTTTCGCTCATAGTCCCTTCCTCCCGGGTTGATGATTGATATCTGGCGAAAAAAAGGCTTTTTTTAAAAATAAAGTATTGCCTTATCGCTGTCTTGGGTTTATATTACTGCAAGTTATGTGATTATTCAAGCCTTTTCAGAAAAAAATGGAGTAAAAAATGATCGGAAAAGATGAAGTTGGACGCATTGAGCGCGATCTTTGCGATTTTTCCCCGGTCAGGCGGCGCAATGCCGCCGCGGAATTGGCCGAACTGGTGGAGAGCGGCAAGGTATTGGTGGAAAAAAACGGTTTGCTCCATAATCTGCACTGCCACACTTTTTACTCATACAATGGTTATGGTTTCTCTCCGGAAATGGTGGCCTGGACGGCCAGAAAACTGGGTTTTTTTGCCGCCGGCACGGTGGATTTTGACGTGCTTGACGCGGTGGATGAATTTCTTGCCGCGGCAAAAATGCTTGATGTGCGCGGCGTATGCGGTCTGGAGAGCCGGGTTTTTGTCCCGGAGCTGGCTGAGGTGGAAATCAATTCGCCGGGAGAGGTCGGTATTGCCTATAATATGGGGTGCGGATTTACTTCTTCGGCGGTGCCGGAGGAAGCGGAGCCTTTTGCATTGGAACTGCGTCAGAAAGCAGCTGACCGCACCCGGAATATGGCAAAACTGGTAAACTCTTATCTGCCGGAAATCGCGATTGATTTTGACCTGGATGCGGTAAAATTGACGCCTCACGGCAACGTTACCGAGCGTCATCTCTGCCAGGCCTACCGGCAGAAAGCGGAAAAGGTATTCCCTGATCCGGATAAACGGTCGGAATACTGGGCGGAAAAGTTGAATCTGGAGTTGAAAAAGGCCGGTGGTCTGGTGGCGGACAATGTAAAACTTGAGGGTGCGATCCGTTCAAAAACCATGAAACAGGGCGGAATAGGATATGTATTGCCCAATCCGGAAAATTTCCCCACTCTTGAGGCAATGAACCATTTTACCATCCAATGCGGTGCACTGCCGTCAATCGCCTGGCTGAACGGTCTTTCCGCCGGCGAAAACGCAGTGGATAAACTGTTTGACTGCCATATTGAGCACGGCGCGGAAGTATTCAACCTGGTGCCGGACCGCAACTGGAATACCCCGGATGCGGATAAACAGAAAAAACTGGTAGCGGAAATGGATCGGGCAATTAATGCCGCCGCAAAACGTGATATGCTGATCTGCGCCGGGACGGAGCTGAATGCTCCGGGGCTTAAACTGGTGGATGATTTTGATTCTCCGTTTTTGAGTAAATATATGGATTTGTTTGTTGACGGGGCGGCGGCACTGTATGCCCATGGGGTAATGCAGAAAAAGCTGGGGCGCGGCATGCTCAGTAAATGGGCGGCAGAAACCTTTTCCTCCAAAGCAGACCGCAATGCCTTTTATTCCGGCCTGGGGCGGATAATGCACCCCGGGTGCGAGGACGGATTGGAGTCTTTAATCGAAAGAGTAATGAAGAAGTAATACGATTATTATGCAGGAAGAAATCAGAAAATTACTGGTGGCCATGGGAGAAGATCCGGAGCGGCAGGGATTGATCAAAACACCGGAACGGGTGGAGCGTTCGCTGCGGTATCTGACCCGTGGGTACGGCCAGACCTTGGAAGAAGTGGTGGGCGGTGCACTTTTTGACGCCGAAGGGGATGATATGGTAATTGTCCGGGATATTGAGTTTTTCAGTATGTGCGAACATCATTTGCTCCCTTTTACCGGAAAGTGCCATGTGGGGTACATTCCGAAAGGCAAAGTGCTGGGAGTAAGCAAGATTGCCCGGATTGTCGATATGTATGCCCGGCGGCTTCAGCTTCAGGAACGCCTGACCCGGCAGATCGCCGAGGCAATTATGAAAGTAACCGGTGCTGAAGGTGTGGGCGTGGTGATGGAGGCCCGGCATCTCTGTATGCAGATGCGGGGGGTGGAAAAACAGCATTCTGTGATGACCACTTCCTCTGCGCTGGGTTCATTCCGGCGTGAAGCGGCAACCAGAAATGAGTTTCTCAGGTTGATAAAGTAGTTTGAAAAGAGTTATTCACCGCCGCCGGAAATGCACAAAGCAGGTGTTGCCGCCGGCGGTGCTGCAGAGGAGAGAGTTTTTTGCGGATGGAAAAGAAACGGGTCATGGTTCTGGGAGCCACCGGATCAATAGGAGAAAGTGCGTTCAGGGTGCTGGATTGTTACCGTGACCGTTTTGAGGTTGCCGCGCTGGTGGCAAGAAATAACGCGGCACGCCTGGCGGAACAGGCGGTTTCGCTGGGTGCGGCAGCTGCCATTGCAACGGATCCGGAGGCGGCGGAAGAACTGCGCCGTATGCTGGAGCCGGATATCCGCTGCGGTTCCAGCCTGGACGAGGCAAAGGAGCTGGTAAATTCTTGCGATGTGGTGCTTTGCGCTATTGTGGGGACTGCAGGGCTGGATATTGTGCTTGAAGCCATCCGGCAGGGGCGGACAGTGGCTCTGGCCAGCAAGGAAATTCTGGTTATGGCAGGAGCTATGGTGGAAAAGGCTTTGCAGGCCAATCCGGAAGCGAAACTGGTTCCGGTGGACAGTGAGCACAGCGCAATATTCCAGTGTTTGGCAGGGAGAGACCGCAGTGAGGTGAAAAATCTGGTTCTCACTGCTTCCGGAGGGGCGTTCCGTGACTGCAATGTTGAGGAGCTGGAAAATAAAAAATTATCTGATGCCTTGCGCCATCCCACCTGGAAGATGGGGTTGAAAGTTACGGTTGACTCTGCTACGCTGATGAATAAAGCACTGGAGTTGATTGAAGCCCGGTGGCTTTTTGATTTTCCGGCGGACAATTTAAAAGTGGTGCTTCATCCCCAGTCGGTGGTTCACTCCATGGTGGAGATGATTGACGGCAGTCTGCTGGCACAGCTGTCGGTACCGGATATGCGTTTTGCCATTCAGTATGCTTTGAGCTGGCCGGAACGCTGGAGCGGGGAGGGTCGGCTGCCCCGGCTGAATTGGGAAGACGGGGTGAATTTGACTTTTAAGTTGCCGGATAGAAAACGTTTTCCGGCGTTGGATTTTGCTTATGATGTGATCCGGCGGGGCGGGATTTTCCCGGCGGTTCTGAATGCCGCCAATGAGGAGGCGGTAGCGGCATTCAGCCGGGATGAAATAAAGTTCACCGGTATCTGGCGCACGGTTGGAACGGTGCTGGAAAATACGGTTGCGGCTCCGGCGGATTCGCTTGAAGCGGTGCTGGAGGCTGATGCAGAGGCCCGGATAAGGGCGCGTGAAGTGTTGAAAAAGTTGAAATGTCAGGGGTAGAAATATTATGATGGATTTTCTTGCCGACGTGGGAGCGTGGGCTTTTCTGGTTTTCTTTATCGGTTTTTGTATTTTCATCCATGAACTCGGGCATTTTCTTGCCGCCAAATGGAGAAAGTTGCATATAGATGCCTTTTCCATCGGGTTCAAAAAGGTGTGGAGCAGAAAGGTAAACGGGGTGGAATACCGTATCGGCTGTATTCCCATCGGGGGATATGTTGAAGTACCCCAGGTGGATTCCAGTGCGGAAGAGATCAAGGCCGCCGACGGTACGGTGCTGCCGAAAGCAAAACCGGTTGATCGGGTTATTGTTGCGCTGGCCGGTCCGATGTTCAATGTGTTTTTCGGCCTTTTTCTGGGGTGTTTTGTCTGGTGGCTGGGGATGCCGCAGGATACGCCGCTGATGCGGGAAATCGAGGTTTTCTCCATTGATCCTGCCGGGCCGGAGTATGCCGGCGGATTGCGGAAAGGGGATGTTATAACCCGGGTGAACGGAGAAAAATTCAACTCCAGCTGGATAAAATTTATTGAGAAAAATTACCTTTTTTCCATTGGAGAGGTTAAGTTTGAAGTTAAATCGCCTGCCGGAGTCCGGGAGGTGGCATTTGTTCCCCAGGTCAACCCCAAGAGCCGGCTGGGCAAAGAGAAACTCGCTTATCCCTGGTTTGAACCGCGTATCCCGATTGAACTTATTCCGATAAAAGGTCTGGCGGCGGACAAGGCAGGAATTTTGAAGGGGGATCTGCTTTACTCGGTTGACGGTGAGCCGATTAAAGATTTTAGTGAGTTTCATGAGAAATTGAACCTCTCCGACGGCAGGGAACTGGAATTTGCCGTGTCGCGGAATGGTCAGATATTGAAATTCAAGGTAAAACCGGTGCCGCTGGATCTCGGCCCGGAATATACCCGTTATCTGATCGGGGTGGTTACATCAGCAAATGAAAAACACGGCGGACTTCCGGTGGTGGAGTCTTTGATGGATGACTGCCCGGCGGCGGCAGCCGGAATAAAAGCCGGAGATGTGTTGATTGCGGTAAACGGGGAAAAAGTGAAAAATATTGCTGATTTCCAGAATTTGATCCGCAGTACCGGCGGAAAAGAGGCCAAAGTAACGCTGGAACGGGATGGCAAAAGCATGGTGGTCGCAGTAACTCCCCGGCTGATCCGTCCTTATGATATTGGTGTGGAACTTCTTTCCACCGCCCACCCCAGCCCGGTGGAACAATTGGTCAATACTTTGGATATGACCTACAAGTCACTGCGGGGAATGATTATCAATCTGGGCAACAAAATGGGCATGACAGAAAAGGTGAGCACCATCCGACCCGGCCACATGTCAGGAATTGTCGGAATG
>CASECL010000272.1 GCA_949286445.1 uncultured bacterium
CTGAGGGGGAAAAAATAGCGGAAAGTTTTTATGTCCAGTCCGGCTGTTACGGCAAAGGATACTCCCGGGCCACGATAAAAAAACTTCCCGGCGGTCAGAAGATGATCCGCAATGTTTTTGTTGAACTTCCGGAGGCAAAACTTCCTGCTGTAAAAAGGAAAATTGCCGGACGCCTGTCATCACCACTGTCTGCACCGGAAGGCGCCTCTGAAAACGCTCCATTTCCCAGGCTGGTTGCTGAATCATTGCGGGATTGTGCCGATGCCGATGCGGCCATCTTTGAGTGTGGAGCGTTTAACAAAAGTGTCGGACCGGAACTTACGGAGTTTGATCTTTATCTGCTTTTTCCCTATGAAGACCATGCTGCGGTAGTGGAAGTAACTCCGGATGAATATGTTAACCTCATCAAAGAGTGCCGCGGCAAGCTGAGAAAATATAAGTCTGCCCTGGGATTTTCCCCGGCCACTCCGCCGAAAGGTCAGAAAATCAATCTGGCGGTGTCCGGCTATATGCTGGCGGGAGGCGGCAGCCGTCATCCGGAATTTGCCAAATTGTTGGAAAAAAAGGATCGGAGATGGCGTGATTTGAAAACCCCCATGCGGGAGATATTCCGCAAACATGTGCTGAAGTCGCACTGAAAAGCCGGATGGCTTGCCGGAAAGAATGCGCTGAAGTAAGTTTTTATGCTTGAAAAACTCTAAAAACAGAGTATATTCTTAGGATAATAATTTCGGCTTAGTGAAAATAGAAAGGTGTCTTTACTGTTATGAAGAAGATGGAAGCATATTTAAAGTGCATACGCTGCGGCAAAGAATATGATCTCGGACAGGTACGCTATACCTGCGATTGCGGCGGAACACTTGATCTGAAGCGCGATTTTGACGGCGTTGACGGCATGGAGTTAAAAGATCTGTGGGAAAAACGCTGGGGAGCACGTTCCGGATCGGCAATGTCCGGAGTGTGGCGTTATAAAGAGCTTGTTTTTGATCTTCCTGATGATAAAATTGTTACCCGGATGGAGGGAAACACCCGGATGTATCCGGCAGGAAAGGCCGGAAAGTATGCCGGCTTGAAGAACTTCCTGCTTAAGCATGAGGGGGAAAATCCTACCGGAAGTTTCAAAGACCGCGGTATGACTTGCGGAGCGACGGCGGCAAAATTCTATAACGCGACCACGGTGGCTTGCGCCAGTACCGGCAATACATCAGCTTCAATGGCCTCTTATGCCGCATGTTCCGGGATGAAATCACTGATTTTTATTCCGGAAGGAAAAATTGCCTACGGTAAACTTGCCCAGGCATTGGCATTCGGCGGACGTACATTGCAGATAAAAGGCAATTTTGACGATGCCATGACACTGGTGCAGGAGGTTTGCGCCAAACTTAATATCTATTTACTTAACTCCATCAATCCATTCCGTATTGAGGGACAGAAAGCAATCTGTTTTGAAATTCTCCAGCAGCTCAACTGGCAGGTGCCGGACTGGTTTGTCATCCCCGGCGGCAACCTGGGAAACAACAGCGCATTATCCAAGGCTTTGGAAGAGCTTTATACTCTCGGCATAATCAATAAAAAACCCCGTATTGCGGTAATTCAGGCCGCCGGAGCTGCGCCGCTGGTGAAAATGTGGAAAGAACATACCCCGTTTGAGCCGGTGAAAAATCCGGAAACCATTGCCACTGCCATAAAGATCGGCAATCCGGTGTCCTATGAAAAATCACTTCGCGGACTGAAATGGAGCAATGGTGTGGTTGAAAGCGTTACCGAACAGGAGATCATGGACGCCAAAGCAATGGTGGACGCCGCCGGTATCGGAGCGGAACCGGCAAGCTGCTGTTCAGTTGCGGGGGCTAAAAAACTTGTGGAGGCAGGAGTCATTGATCCGGAAGCCACAGTGGTTGGCATATTGACTGGCAATATACTTAAAGACCCTGACGCCGTAATTGGATATCACCAGGATACGCTGGGAAAACTTGGCATCAAAGGCACCTACGCCAATAAGCCGACAGTGATAGAACCTGATCTTGAAGCGGTTAAAGCTGCCGTTTTTGCTGATTGAAATCATTTCCGGCAGTATTTGCAGCCTGCCGGATTTTGATCATAATCTTATATTATGATACGCAATAAAAAACGGAGGGGGAGGCTGGAATTATGGAAAAAAGAATAATTTATCTGGATAATAACGCCACCACCCGGGTGGATGACGCCGCTGCGGCGGCGATGCTGCCGTTTCTGACGGAGAGATATGGCAACCCATCCAGCATACATACCTTTGGCGGCAGTGTGATGGCTGAGGTGGAAAAAGCCAGAATGAGCGTGGCCGGGCTGCTCAATGCCACCGGGCGTGACCGTGAAGGCCGGGCAAGTGAAATCATATTTACCAGCTGCGGAACAGAAAGCGATAATGCGGCAATAAACGCTGCGACCGTTCTTCTGCCGAAACGCAGAAAACTGGTATCAACTGTGGTGGAACATCCCGCGATATTGAATACGCTTGATGTGTTCCGCCGCAAAGGGTTCGAGATTGAATTGCTTCCGGTTGACGACAAGGGAAGAATAAACCTGGCTGACCTGGAAAAGGCAGTGGACAGCAATACCGCTTTGGTCAGCATCATGCTGGCCAATAATGAGATCGGTAATATCTATCCGGTAAAAGAGGCCGCTGATATTGCCCATGCCGCCGGGGCGTTATTCCATACCGATGCGGTGCAGGCAGTGGGGAAAGTGCCGATTGATTTGTCGGACGGCAAAATTGATTTTCTGACGCTATCAGGCCATAAGCTTCACGCTCCCAAAGGGATAGGTGTATTATATGTGAGAAGCGGTGTACGCTTTACCCCCTTTGTTATCGGCGGTCATCAGGAGCGCGGCCGGCGCGGCGGTACGGAAAACGTCCCGTCTATTGTAGCACTGGGCTGCGCAGCTGAACTTGCCCGGGCAAATATGGCGGAAGAACGGGTGAAACTGGCAGAATTGCGAGATCATCTGGAGGAGGGGGTATTGAAAAGTATTCCGAGTGTCCGGATAAACGGCGACCGCCAGAACCGTCTTCCCAACACCAGTTCAATCAGTTTTGAGTACATAGAGGGAGAGTCCATTCTTCTGATGCTGAATATGTTCGGCATTTGCGCCTCTTCGGGTAGTGCCTGTACTACTGGAAGTCTGGAGCCGTCACATGTTCTTATGTCGATGAAGCTGCCTTATACCGCGGCCCACGGCACGATAAGATTCAGTTTATCCAAATATAATACCAGAGAAGAGATCGATTATGTTCTGGATAAACTTCCGCCGATTATTTCACGTTTGCGTTCAATGTCACCATATTGGGAGAACCGGAAAAAATGAGTGAGATTATTTTAGGCAAAAAGGATCTTGAGTATCCCCGTCCCTGGTGTTACCGGATAATCGTGGAACGGGAGGCGTTGTCGG
The DNA here is from genome assembly GCA_949286445.1 of uncultured bacterium. Lineage (GTDB taxonomy): Bacteria > Verrucomicrobiota > Lentisphaeria > Victivallales > Victivallaceae > CASECL01. The sequence continues at coordinate 3,430 of CASECL010000272.1, forward strand.
TACAGGCGGAAATCGGAAAAATAATGCGGGATCGCAATCTTGATGCCACCGCCTTGACTCCGGCAGGCGCATCCGGAGGCGGGCGTTATGTGGTGTATCAGCTGATCTGTGAAGTGTCGGATCGTGATGATATGAGTAAACTTGGAAACGATTTAGCCTCGATAAAAGGGGTTAAAATGGTGATTTAAGGCAGAAAAATCGTTTTTTTTTCACAATTTTAGGGAAGATGATTTGACAATTGATTTTTCCCGTGCTAATGTTATGTCAAAGAGAGTATTTTTTTGTTTCAAAACAATTAGAAATTAAAATCAAATAGGAGCGTCTTGATGAAAGTATTTAATGTGGTCCTGAGTGTTTTGGTGTTGCTTGCCGCGATTGCCAGCGCCGTGTTCTCTTACTTTCTGTGGGAAAAGCGTGTTGCTCTGGTTGATGGCTGGTACAAGATGGTGGCAGCTATCGAAGAGTCCGCAAAGAGCATGGATAAAAACAGCGGCACCAACTCGGCGAAATCGCTTTCCCGTGAGTCCCTGGATCATCGCAAACTTGCGGATCTGGACGGAAATCTTGCCGCTCTTACCCAGGAAGCGGCGGCTTTGAGCGCGACGCGTGATGCTTTGGCCGCGGCAATATACAATATGGCTCAGGTACTCGAGCTGGAAGGAGTCGCTGCAGAGGCTGAGTTTATGAGCATTGCCAAAGCTGGCGAAAGCCTGGTGGATGTGAAGAATAAAACCCGTCTTCACAAGGAAAATTATGATAAATTTGTAGCCGGGGTGATTTCGGCGGCTTCCAAGGCTGGCGTAACCCTTACCAGGGATGAAATCAAAAACAATCCTGAGGCTGCCGCCCGCAAACTTTCCGACAAGATTGCATCCATCAATTCTCAGCTGGATGCTTATCGCAAAACAGTATCTGAAATTGCCAATATCGCCGGATTGAAGAATTTCAATGCCAATGCGGCTGATATCGGTGAATCTCTCAAGAAAGTCTCAGCCGCAGTGCGTGAGCTCAACGATCAGCTTCAAACATTCCGCAGCCGTGCCGGACAGTCCATCCGTGAGACTGGAAGCGAAGCTGACCGTCTGCGCCGTGAACTGGCCCAGAAAGATGCTGCCATCCGCAAGATCAATAAATACCTTGGACTGGATGAGAATGGCGATCTGCCGAAGCCGCTGCCGTGGGATGCCGGTTCTGCTGAAGCCAAGAGCCAGGTCTTGGGCAAGATCCTCTCCATCAATCCTGAATTTGGTTTCGCGTCCAGCGATCTTTCCACCAAAACCCGTGTGAAACAGCAGGCTGACAAGATTGTCTGGGACAAAATCGATCCGAAAATTTCAGTCGGTGATGTGCTGATCGTGGCAAGAAACTGGAACTCTGACGCCGAGGTGAAGTTCGTCGCCCGGGTCAAAGTGGAAAAAGTTGACGAAAAAGGGTCCGTACTTATTCCGCTCTCCGGAGGTAAAGATATTCAGGTTGGCGATGTGGTGTTCTACCCCAACAACGTAAAAGCCAACAAGAAATAATTGAATTCCAACGTGGAGCTTGAGGAAATATGTTGACAAGCAAATTATTCACTGCGCTTATCACGGTAACATTTCTGGCGGCCGCCGCAGCGGTAACGTTCCAGGTGATGGAGCTTGATCTGCTGGGATTCTTCTAAGACAGAAATGAAAAACATGATTGGCAGAGCCGTACTTGCGTTTTTAGCGGGGACGGCTCTTTTTTATATTTGCGGCGGCTGTGTGGATGATAATGTGGTAAGCCATTTACCGCAAAATCGTCCTGCAGATTGGGAGATGCGTCCGTTTGGCGATATGAGAAATTGATATAGCAATTGTACTCCACTGTCTGTGGATGTGCGGAGCATGTTTGCCTTATTTCTTTTGCACTTTAGAGAATTTATATGCGCTGTATTAAGCGTGACAGGATGGAATTAAAACAGATATTTGTAATTGAATGATAAGTGGTTCTGATTATTGGGTTGATACCTTTTCTAACGTAAAAATGTTTGAAAACAAGTCAATTGCAAGTCCAGTATCAGATATTATCATATTGAAAATAATGCTGTATTGCAAATCGTTGAACAGATAAAGTTATATCATAAAATATAAGTTGATTGGTTATATCGGTCATGACATTGACCTGAACACAAACTGACAGATAAAAATAACTCTAAAGGAGGAGGTAGAAAATGGCAAGTGTAAAATTGTACAATAAGAGCGGAGATGCTAAAGCAGTGGCAATTCAGGAAAAATTGGAAAAACATTTCGGATTTCTTCCGGAAGTATTTCAGGCAATGGGCCGCAACGGAGCTTTTCTTGAACATGCTATGGCGGTATCTGAAGTGGCGGGAAAAGGACTTGATCCCAAAACCAAAGAACTCATTATTCTGGCCGTAAGCGCAGTTAATGGCTGCAAATATTGTTTTGATGCGCATGCTGCCGCAGCCAAGGCGGTTGGCGTTACTGATGATGAAATCACTGCCGCGGTTGAAGTAGGTGCAGCAATAAGTCTCTTCAATAACTTTAACAAAGCA